>JAFQSI010000251.1 GCA_017409645.1 Oscillospiraceae bacterium
GGCTGCGGAGCAGCTCTTCGCGGAAGTCTCAAAGGCCAGGATCAGCAAGGGAATCGCCTCCTTCGATCTCGATCTTTCGGGTATCCTCGTCCAGGCGGGAGATGGTGATGACGATGGCGTCCTCCATGGCCCCCCAGACATTTTCGCTCCACTCCACGGCGCAGACGCCGCCGCGCTCCAGGTAGTCCTCCCAGCCGATGTCGAACAGCTCATCCTCGGAGCCCAGCCGGTACATATCAAAGTGGAACAGCGGCATAGAGCCGCTCAGGTATTCATTGACGATGGTAAAGGTGGGGCTGGTGACGTTTTCCTTCACGCCCAGGCCCTTCGCCAGACCACGGGTGAAGGCGGTCTTTCCCGCGCCCAGGTCGCCCCGGTAGGCGATGACCGCACCGGGCTGAAGCACCCGGGCCAGCGCCGCGCCCACAGCCTCCGTCTCGGACGGAGATTTGGTAATGTATTCCATGGATATCAACCTCTTTCTGATTCATTTTACCAGATATCGGGAGAAAAGTAAAGGGGGAAGCGTTTTCAGGGGTGTATCCACCCAGGAATCTTCTGCGCAACCCGTTGCAATTCCTTTCCAGAAACTGTATAATATGGATATCGAACCGCGCTTTAAGGAGGTATGCATATGACCATGCGCATGGAAGCCATGGAGGAATACCAGAAGGCCCTGAAGCTGGGCCAAAAGGAGGCCCGTGAGTGCCAGCTCAAGGGGAAGCCCGTGAATCCGGAGGTGCTGCACCAGCTGGCCGGTGATCTGGCCGACCGCAGCATCGCCGTGGGTCTGGTGGAGATCCCGGCGGAGCGGATCGTGGGCACCAAGACCGCAGGCCGGATCACCGCCTTCTCCCCAAGCTTTCTGCCCCTGCTGGGCAAGGAGACGGAATTCGCGGCCAAATGGGTGGAGCTTTGCGCCGCCCACCTCAGCGAGGGCATCCGCGACCCCATCGTCTGCTACGAGTATTACGGCAACTTCTACGTTCAGGAGGGCAACAAGCGTGTCAGCGTCCTGAAATACTACGAGTCCCCCCGGATCAGCGGCATCGTCCACCGGGTGATGCCCGAGCCCAGCGAGGAGCCCCGGTACAAGGCCTACCTGGAATTTCTGGACTTTTTCAAATGCACCCGGATGTACGATGTCCAGTTCACCGCTCCGGGCTGCTATGCCCGGCTGTGCGAGGAGGTGGGCATCCCCATGGGCACCGAGTGGAAGACCGAGGACGTCCGCCGGTTCCGGGCCTACTTCCAGTATTTCCGGGACGCCTTCGACGCCCTGGGCGGCCGGGAGCTGAGCGTGTCGCCGGAGCATGCGCTGCTGGTGTTCCTGGAGATCTACGATTACGCCGATCTGGGCAAATGCTCCGCCGCCGAGCTGAAGGAGCGGCTCCAGAAGGCCTGGAAGAACATCGAGGCCCGGCGCTTCCAGAAGCCCGCCGTCAGGACCGAGCCCCCCACGGGGGCCAGCCCCGCCAAGCTCCTGTCGAAGATCATCGGCGCGGACCGGCTGAAGGTGGCCTTCGTCCACCAGCGGACCGCCGCCGCCTCCCCCTGGACCCGTGGTCATGAGACGGGCCGGATGCAGCTGGAGGAGGCCATGGGCAAGACCGTCACCTGCCGCAGCTATTTCGGGGCCAACACCCCGGAAAAGGGCGAGGAGCAGCTCCGCCTGGCCATCGCCGAGGGTGCCGACGTGATCTTCACCACCACGCCCCTGCTCATCGCCCCGAGCCTGAAGATCTCCGTGGAGTTCCCCAAGGTCCGGATCCTCAACTGCTCCCTGCACATGCCCTATTCCACCGTCCGGACCTACTATCCCCGGGTCTACGAAGCAAAATTCATCACCGGCGCCATCGCCGGTGCCATGGCAAAGAACGACCGGATCGGCTATGTGGCCACCTATCCCATCCACGGCGAGCCGGCGGCCATCAACGCCTTCGCCCTGGGCGCCCAGCTGACCAATCCCAGGGCAAAGATCGAGCTGAAGTGGTCCTGCCTGCCGGGAAACCCCACCCGGGAGCTGTTTGACAGCGGCATCCGGGTCATCTCCAACCGGGACAACCCCGACGACGGCCGGATCTACACCGACTACGGCACCTATTTCTACAACGAAGCGGGCAAGGCCGTGGCCCTGGGCTCCCCGATCTGGCGGTGGGGCAAGCTCTACGAGCATGTCATCGAATCCATCACCGACGGCTCCTGGAATTCGGACAAGGGTGCCCAGGCCGTCAACTACTGGTGGGGCATCAAGGCCGGGGTCATCGATGTGGCCCTGACCGAGGATCTGCCCGCGGGCGTCCGGTATCTGGCCGAGATGCTCCGGGGCGGCCTGCGCCAGGGCAAGCTGGACCCCTTCGCCCGGTCCATCACCGATCAGCAGGGCTGCGTCCGCAACGACGGCACCGGGACCTTCACCCCCGACGAGCTGATGAGCATGGACTGGCTGTGCAGCAACGTTGTGGGCCACATCCCCACGCTGGAGGAGGTCATCCCCGCATCGAAGGCCACCGTCAGACTGCTGGGCGTGTTTGAGGAGGATGTGCCATGAGAATTCTCGCCCTTGCAGACGAGGAGCTGATGGCCTTCTGGGATTACTATGTCCCCGGCCGTCTGAAAGAATATGATCTGATCCTCTCCTCCGGCGACCTGAAGGCCGCCTACTTAAGCTTTGTGGTCACCATGGCCCGGGCCCCCGTCATGTATGTCCACGGCAACCACGACACCGGCTACGCCGTCACCGAGCCCGAGGGCTGCGACTGCATCGACGGGGCCATCGTCGAGTACCGGGGCCTGCGGATCCTGGGACTGGGCGGCTGCGTCTGGTACCGGCCCGGCGACCACCAGTACACGGAAAAGGAGATGCGTAAGCGGATCCGCAGGCTCCGCTGGCAGATCGCCAAATACGGCGGCGTGGACATCGTGGTGACCCACGCGCCCCCCAGGGGCGTGGGCGACAGCGACGATCACGCCCACATGGGCTTCGAGAGCTTCCTGGAGCTGATCGACCGGTACCATCCCAAATATCTGCTCCACGGTCATGTCCACCTGCGCTACGGCACCGACGCCACCCGGGAGCGGGAATACCACGGGACGCAGGTCATCAACGTCTGCGAAAAATACGTCCTCGACATCCCGGACGGGGAGATCGGCACCTGGAAAAAGCCGAACATGCTCGAGCGGGTCCGGTATTTCTTCCGGACATAACCCCGGCACAGGCCAGTTTTTTCAGTCACGACCGTAGGGAACGCCGGGGAAGGCGTTCCCTACGATTCCTTCCGTTGGCGCTTACGGCGCAGAGCTTCGGCTCTGCGCCGTAATTTTTACGTTTCTTTTAACATTTCAGGATTTCCTTTACATGGAAGTCATTTTGCGGTACAATAGCGTGAAAAGGAGTGTGACGAATGCGAAAACCCAATTCCTATGATCCCCAGGAATTCGACCGGCTGTCCCAGCGGATCGACGATCTGATGGAGCCGAACAAGGCTCCGGCTGCGGACGACGGCATCGACCTGGCTCAATATACCCCCGCGGGCGTCGCCGACGCGGACAATACCGTCTATCAGAATTTTTCCAACGGCTACGGCGCCCAGCCCCGGAAGCAGGAGCCCCGCCGGAAGCCCCAGGCCCATAACGAATACCGGGACTACGGCGGAAAGTCCCAGCCCACCCAGGCGGCCCGGAAGGCCGCTGCGCCCCGCCGGAAAAGCAGCCGCCGGGGCTGCGGCTGCGGCTGTGCCACGGTGCTGCTGCTTCTGACCGCCCTGGCGGTGGGCGTGCTGCTGCTCATCGGCAGCATGCTCAAAATGCCCG
The DNA here is from genome assembly GCA_017409645.1 of Oscillospiraceae bacterium. Lineage (GTDB taxonomy): Bacteria > Bacillota > Clostridia > Oscillospirales > Oscillospiraceae > Faecousia. The sequence continues at coordinate 3,814 of JAFQSI010000251.1, forward strand.
TCTCCGACCAGAGCATCGGCCCGAGGAAGGACAACACCGCCACGGTGCTGCTGTGCGGCACCGACAAGGACGGCACCCGCACCGACACCATGATGCTCGTCTACCTGGACGGCAACGAGAACCGGGTGGGCCTGCTGAGCCTGCCCCGGGACACCCTGACCATCACCGACTCCGGCAAACGGGCCAAGCTCAACTCCGCCTACGGCCGCAACGGCTGCGGCGAGGAGGGCATGGAGTGGACCCTGCACTATGTCCAGGACATCATCGGCTACCGGCCCGACGGCTACATCCTGGTGGACATGGAGCTGGTGCCGAAGATCGTGGATCTGATGGGCGGCGTCAACGTCCATCTGGACCACCATATCCGGGTGGAGACGGACGGCGTGGAGGTCTACGTCCCCAAGGGGGACCAGCATCTGGACGGCGAGGAGGTCCTGGCCACCCTGCGCTACCGCTACGGCTACGCCAACGCCGACCTGGGCCGGGTCCAGGTCCAGCGGATGGTCATCACCGAGTGCATGAAGCAGTGGGTCAAC
>JAFQSI010000252.1 GCA_017409645.1 Oscillospiraceae bacterium
GGATCGATGGGGGTATCTTAATCGCCGGATTTGGCGAAAAAAAGAACCATCCGTTACAATTTCTTGAACAGATGGTTCTCTTTTCCTGTTTTTACAGGTTTTTCACAGAATCGTCACTCAAAATTCATTGACTGCGGCGGCGAACTTGCGGAAGGCCTCTCTGCCCTCGGCGGTGTTCTTGTAGACGCCTGCATCCTCCAGAACGGCGGCGAAGACCCGGCCGGTCTCCTTCAGAATGATGTCCAGAGCGTTTTCGGCGGTGAAGGTGTACTGCTTCTTCAGCTCCTCCACCCAAGCGGCGTGCTTGCTCAGCACCTCGTCGGCGGCGATGTCCGCGCCCGCCACAACGGCCTCGGCCAGGGCGTGCAGCTCGCCCTTCAGGCGGCTGGGCAGGACGGCCAGACCCATGACCTCGATCAGACCGATGTTCTCCTTCTTGATGTGGTGCTTGTCCGCGTGGGGATGGAACACGCCCAGGGGATGCTCCTCGTTGGTGATGTTGCAGCGCAGGACCAGATCCAGCTCATAGTCCTCGCCCCGGCGGCGGGCGATGGGGGTGATGGTGTTGTGGGGCTCGCCGTCGTTGGCGATGACGCCGACGGACTCGTCGGAGTAGCCGCGCCAGCACAGCAGGATCTTGTCCGCCAGCTCGGCGATCCGGGCGGGATCGGAGCCGCGCAGACGGATGACGCTCATGGGCCAGTTGACAATACCGGCCTGCACATCCTCGAAGCCCTTGAAGCACAGCGCCTCGGTGATCTGGGCCCGCTCCATGGCGAACTCATAGTGGCCGCCCTGGAAATGCTCGTGGCTCAGGATGGAGCCGCCGACGATGGGCAGATCCGCATTGGAGCCGACAAAGTAGTGGGGGAACACGCCCACGAAGCTCAGGAGCTTCTCGAAGGCGGACTTGTCGATCTTCATGGGGGTGTGCTTGGCGTTGAAGACGATGCAGTGTTCATTGTAATAGACGTAGGGGCTGTACTGGAGCCGCCAGCTTTCGCCGCAGACCTCGATGGGCACGATGCGGTGGTTGGAGCGGGCGGGGTGGTTCATCCGGCCGGCGTAGCCCTCGTTCTCGATGCACAGCTGGCACTTGGGATAGGCGGTCTGGGGGGCGTTCTTGGCGGCGGCGATGGCCTTGGGGTCCTTCTCGGGCTTGCTCAGGTTGATGGTGATGTCCAGCTCGCCGTACTCGGACGCATACTTCCAGCGCATATCCCTGGCGATGCGGTAGCGGCGGATGTAGTCGGTGTCGCAGGAGAACTGGTAGTACCAGTCGGTGGCCATCTGGGGGTTCTGCTCATAGAGTGCCCGGAAGGTGGCGATGACCTCCCGGGGCATGGGGGTCAGGGCGCCCATGATCCGGGTGTCGAAGATATCCTTGGCGGTGATGCCGTCGTCGCACAGGCCCTTTTCCACGGCGTAGTCCAGGATGCCCTTCAGGATCTCCTCCAGGTCCTCCAGCAGCAGCTCGTCAGAGGGGGTGTAGTCGTCCAGACGCAGCAGGTCCAGGATCCGGTTGGTGGCGACCACATGGTCCTCCGGCTCCGTCAGGCCGCAGTTCATGGCATAAGCGACCAGGGAGTCAATGTAGGTTTCAATCTTCATGGTCATGCCTCCATCTCCACGCCGCCCTGGGGACGGATGGACAGGACATGGCAGGCGCCCTCGCCCAGAGCTGCGTCGATGCCCTTGACGAAGGAATCCAGGATGTCATTGGGCACGAAGGCCTGGACGGTGCCGGCAAAGCCGCCGCCGTGGACACGGTAGGCGCCGCGGCCCATCAGGTAATGCTCGCACAGGCCCAGAGCAACGGCCATGGCCTGCTGCTTGACATAGCCGGCGGGGATGACATTCTGCAGGTACATCCAGCTGGAGAAGCCGGACTCCTTGGTCAGCCGCAGGAAGGTGTCGAAATCGCCCTGCTCCAGAGCAGCGACCTGCTGGGGCACCCGGCGGTTCTCGTTGTACTCGTGGATGGCGCGCATGACGGCCCGGTCGCCGCACTTCTCCCGCAGGGCGGGGATGGCAGCGTAGAACTCCTCCTCACCGATCTCGGTGGTGACCTCCTTGCCGAAGTGGGCGCAGATGGCCTTCAGCTCGCCGGGAACGGCGGCGTACTCGTCGGTCAGGTCGGCGTGGTCGGCCCGGGTGTCGATGATGCACAGGGCGTGGCCGCAGGTGGCAAAGTCAAACTTCACGGGGCGGATGTCGGGATGGTCCTTGTCGGCAAAGTCGATGGTGACCAGGCCGCCGACGGCGGAGGCCGTCTGATCCATCAGGCCGCAGGGCTTGCCGAAGAACACGTTCTCGGCATACTGGCCGATCATGGCCACCTCGGGCTGGGAGACCTTGCCGCCGAAGAACAGATGGTTGATGATGGTGCCGATGAGGACCTCGTAGGCGGCGGAGGAACTCAGACCGGAGCCGGGCAGGACCGTGGACTCGCAGTAGGCGTCAAAGCCCTTGACCTCGCAGCCCAGCTGGGCGAACCGGGCGGCAACGCCGCGGATCAGGGCGGGGGTGGAATTGATCTCGGAAGCAACGGGCTCCAGCTCCTTCACGCTGACCTCGCACATGGGGTAGCCCTTGGACTGGATGCGGATGACGTCGGTACCGTTGACCTTGACGGCGGCCACGGTATCCAGGTTCACCGCACCGGCCAGAACGCGGCCGCGCTGGTGGTCGGTGTGGTTGCCGCTGATCTCCGTGCGGCCGGGAGCGGAGAAATAACGCTCCGGTGCGCCGCCGAAGCAGGCGGCGAAGCCCGCATCCAGGGCGGTCTTCATTGCGGTTTCCATGATAAGTGCAGACATAGGGACTCCTCCTGTTAATTAATATTCGGTACTATTATACAAGACAGTGCAGGAAAATGGAAGTGGGTTTTGTGTATTTTCTTGTTTTTTGCAAAGACTTGTGGTAATATGGACAAAACATTTGGAGGTACGCTATGAAACAGCTGCTCATCACCGGCTTCGACCCCTTCGGAGGAGAGACTGTCAACCCCTCCTGGGAGGCCGTATCCCGGCTTCCGGAGGTCATCGGAGACTTTCAGCTGACAGCGGTCCGGATCCCCACCGTCTTCCGGACC
>JAFQSI010000253.1 GCA_017409645.1 Oscillospiraceae bacterium
CAGGACCCAGGTCTTGGTTTCATTGTCCTCTGCCCCTGTTTGCAGCAGGTCTGTTTTTGTGCTTAGCTTGATCTGATAGGGTTTCTTGTCAAAGCCCCAGGTGGAATTGCCCCGGCCCTTGATCTGGGTCAGGGAATCGTGATAAACCACCTTCCCGTCCCCATCCAGCAAAAGCATGCTGCCCGTGGCCTTGTTGGACTTGTCCGGGCTGGCCTCCACCCAGGCGCGGCCCTCATTTTCCGGATCCTCACTGAGCAGGTACATGGTCGGGATATTGTCGGCAAAGTAGAGCTTCACGGCATATTCCGAAACCGCCCGGCCCTTTCCGGCTTCCAGCTTCAGGTCGTAGTGCCCCTCGCTGCACAGAGCGGTCAGGTCGACCGGCTCGCCGCTGCGGATCTGCGTGCTGCCGCGGTCACCGGCCACGGACACCCTGACCGAATCCGGAATATCAAAGCAGAACGTGACCGCCTCCGGCGAAGCGGTCGCGGGAAGCACCAGAACATGCCCGCCATCCGCTGTCCGGACTTCGATCCTTGTGCTTTCCTCTGCGGGATCTCCGTATGTATGCAGCGTTCCCCAGTCCACAGCTTCGATCAGCTCTTCCGCCATCGGCCCGTTCACATACAGAATACCCAAAACCAAAACAACGCAGCATACCAGACACACCGCTGCTTTGGGAATGATGCTCTTACGCTTATCCATCACGTTTCCTCCTTTTCTGCTGTCGGAGCAGTATCTTATTTATTATACCACCCCAGGCCAAATTTGGCAACAGGATCCGCCCGTATTCCGCGGAGGTCCGCCCCTGGGGACACAAATCGCCGCAGACCGGAAAAAGGCGCACCTCAAAGCGAAGTGCGCCCATTTTTATCGGGTCATTTTTCCTCGGGGAAGGCGTAGCGGGACTTGTAGCGGGCAAAGCGCTTATTGAATTCCACGCTCTCGGTCAGCTCGCCGGCCCTCAGGGCCGTCAGATACTCGTGGGCCTCCAGCTTGCCCTCGGACACCTGGAGCATCTCCACGGCGATGTTGGAGCAGTGATCCGCGGTCCGCTCCAGGGCGGTCAGCAGATCATCCAGCACGAAGCCATACTCGACGGAGCATTTTCCGTCCCGCAGGCGGCGGATGTGGCGGCTCTTGATCTCCCGGACCAGCAGATCGATGACCTGCTCCTGGGGCTCGATCTTCATGGCCTGCTCGAAATCAAAGTCGTTGTAGGTCTGGACGGTGCGCTCCAGGGCATCCGTCACGGCCCGCTTCAGCACGGCCAGCTCGGCCCGGGCCTGGTCGGAGAAGCGGATGTGCTTTTCCTCCATCTCCAGGGCGGCCTTTGCCACGGACACCGCGTGGTCCGCCACGCGCTCGATGTCGGCCACGGTGTACAGCAGGGTGTTCAGCAGACGGTTATCCTCCACAGACAGGTTCTGGCCGGAGAGCTTGACCAGATAGGTGCCCAGGGCATCCTGGTACTGGTCGGTCTTGTCCTCCAGCTCGACGACCCTGTCCAGGCCCTTGCTGTCGAATTCTTCCGTCAGCTCCAGGGCCAGGGTCATGGCCTCCCGGGCGTCGGCGGCCATCTCGGCGGCGATGGCATGGGCCCGCTGGACAGCAACCGCGGGAGTGGCCAGCAGACGCTCGTCCAGCAGCTCCTCGTGCTGGGGCGTCTCCTTGCTGGGGATGATCAGGTATGCCAGCTTCACCAGCAGCCCGTTCAGGGGCATCAGCACGCAGGTGGCGGCCACATTGAAGCAGGTATGGATCACGGCGATGTTCCATGCAGAGCAGGTATCCGCCAGGAACGCCCAATCGATGAACAGGCCCAGGCCATAGAAGATGATGACGAAGAGGGTCACGCCCACCAGATTGAACAGCAGATGGACTGCCGCGGTACGCCGGGCATTGCGGTTGGCGCCGATGGCGCCCATGACGGCGGTGATACAGGTGCCGATGTTCTGACCCAGGATGATGGGGATGGCGGAGCCGAAGGTGACGACGCCGGTGCCGCAAAGGCCCTGCAGGATACCGACAGAGGCGGAGGAACTCTGTATGATGGCCGTCAGCACGGCACCGAACAGGATGCCAATGAAGGGATTGGAGAAGGAGATCATCAGCTGGGCAAACCAGGGTTCGTTTTCCAGGAAGGCCATGGAGTCGCCCATGATGTCCATACCCGTCATCAGGGCCAGGAAGCCCAGCAGGATGGAGCCGATGTTCTTATGCTTCTCAGATCCCAGGAACATGTACAGCACGATGCCCACGGTGCCCAGCAGGGGCGCCAGGGTGGAGGGCTTGAACAGCTGGATCAGGAAGCTGTCACCCTCCAGGCCGCTCAGGGAAAGGATCCATGCGGTAACGGTGGTACCGATGTTGGAGCCCATGATGACGCCCACGGCCTGCTTCAGCGTCATGATGCCGGAGTTGACGAAGCCGACCACCATGACGGTGGTGGCGGAGGAGGACTGGATCACGGCGGTGACGCCCAGACCCAGCAGGAAGCCCTTGAAGACATTGGAACTCATTTTTGCCAGGATGGTCTGCAATTTGCCGCCCGCCGTCCGTTCCAGGGCCTTGCCCATCACGTCCATGCCGAACAGGAACAGCGCCAGTCCGCCGAAGATCGTGATAAGCTTAAACAGATACATTGTCATATTGTTTTCTCCTTATGCAGTGTATGCAGATTTTCCGCAACTCCATTATAGGAGGCAAATGTCTGAATTGCGACTTAATTTCCGTATAAGAAACAAGGAGCTGACCCGCCGGTCAGCTCCTTTGATATTCCGTTGGTCAGCCCAGGAATTTGCCGTCCTTCCAGCGGCCGGATTCAATGCGGCCGTTGGCATAGGTGAAGGTTCCGATGCCGGTGCGCTTGCCTTCCAGGAAGTCACCCTCGTAGATGTTACCGCTCGCCCAAACCCTTTTACCCTTGCCAGTAATTTTACCCGCCACGAAGTCGCCCTCATAGACATTTCCATCCGGCCAGGTGTACTTACCCTTACCTGTACGCTTATCATCCTTCCAGTCGCCTTCGTAGATGTCACCGTTCGCCCAGGTGTACTTGCCCTTACCAGTACACTTATCATCCTTCCAGCCGCCTTCGTAGATGTCACCGTTCGCCCAAACCTTTTTACCCTTGCCAGTAATTTTACCCGCCACGAAGTCGCCCTCATAGACATTGCCATCCGGCCAGGTGAACTTGCCCTTACCTGTACGCTTATCATCCTTCCAAGCACCCTCGTAAACATCGCCGTCAGGCCAGGTCAGCTTGCCGATACCATGGCGTTTTCCGTTCACCACCTGACCCACGTACACACAGCCATCGTCATACTGGATGGTCTCCGCCGGGATTTCCGATCTGCCCAGCGCCCGCAGGGTACGGCGGCACAGATCCTCCAGGGCCGCCTCCAGGCTGCGGCCGTGGCCGTTGATCTGATGGATGCGGTGGAGGTAATACTCCATGTCATCCCCCAGGGAATCCCGGGTCATCCGAATGGGCAGGATCTCCAGCTCCTCCCGGTCGAAGGCCAGGGCGACCTCGTTGAGCACATGGCGGGAGCGGGCAGCCTGACCATTCAGGATCACCACAAAGGCACCGCACTCCTCGATGGTGCGCTTGATGACGCCGCCGAAGGCACCTCTGGCATCCCGATCCTGATACCAGCAGCGCAGGCCCTGGCTCTCCAGCTTCTGCACCACCGCTTTGGCGATATCCAGGGAGGTGTCAGTATGGTAGCTGACAAACACATCAATGGCCATAGAAAAACCTCACAACTTCTCGTCTTTTGTATTATTATAGTGTCAGCGGATATCCTTGTCAAGCCGATTCCAGTATTATCCAAAATCAACAGAATCTGCGCCGATAATGGTTTTCTTCCATAAAAAAGCCTTTATATTTTTGTACAGTTTTTTGTCCGGTCCCGATTGTCAGACTTGGGCGTTTTGTGCTATAATCACTTTAGCAAAATTCTCTCTTCGAGGGGGAGAGTATGCCTTGTGCCTGCAAGGTACAAAATATTTATACAATTGGAGGAATTCACTATGCCTATGCACATGGGTTTCCGCTGGTACGGCGAGGGCAATGACGCCATCAAGCTGTCCGACATCAAGCAGATCCCCGGCGTGACCAGCATCGTTTGGGCCCTGCATCACAAGATGCCCGGCGAGATCTGGACCGAGGAAGAGATCAAGGAGGTCATGGACCAGCTGCACGCTTACGGCTTCAACGGCGACGTCGTCGAGTCCGTCAACGTCCACGATGACATCAAGATCGGCAAGCCCACCCGCGACGCCCTGATCGAGAACTACAAGCAGTGCATCCGCAACCTCAGCAAGTTCGGCGTTAAGGTCATCTGCTATAACTTCATGCCCATCTTCGACTGGACCCGTTCCAACCTGTTCCACGAGATCGGCGACGGCTCCACCGCCCTGTTCTATGAGAAGGGCATGATCCAGGACGACTACAACGCCATGGCCAAGTACATCCTGGACTTCACCGAGAAGTACAACATGTCCTTCC
>JAFQSI010000028.1 GCA_017409645.1 Oscillospiraceae bacterium
CGAACAGCTTGTTTAGTTTAGCACATCGTCTCGCTTTTGTCAAGCACTTTTTTCAAGATTTTTTGATCTTTTTGTCGGCGCTTATCGCTTTCCGTTGTGCCGTGCCGTCTCTCGCAGACAGCTTGCATATAATAGCACCTCGTCCCCCATTTGTCAAGCACCTTTTTTCACTTTTTTCATTTTTTGAAAAAACGGTGTAATTACCCACCAAAACAGGCTCAAAACGGTCAAAAAACGGATGTCGGGTTGCTGTCTGAAAAGGACGAGTGCTGTCGCTGTCCCCCACACGAGGACATATGGCAACCTTTCTCCCATCCCCCCTCCTTTCGCGATCTGTACCGCGCTGTGAAAGAGCCAGCAGGCCAGGGCATACCAGCCCAGAGTCATCCCGGCGGCGACCACAGGCTCCAGGTGTCCGAGTCCCCGGGCCGTCTGGTAGAGCGGATCGGGAGCAGCCAGGGCAACCGGGTTCGATGTGACGGCCTGGACGAGGAGGGCCGGAGCAATGACCGCGGCTGCGGCTCCAAGGATCCGTTTTCCCTTTTCCGACTCCCCGGCTGCCGGGAGATTGGGGAGCAGCAGCACCAGTGTCAGGCCCAGGGGCCATGGAGTCAGCTGGGGCCTGAGCCACTCCGGCTCGGCATGCGCGGCTCCCGAGACAGCTGCCGGGATCGCCAGCAGGGCCATGCAGAAGGCCAGGACCGCACCGACTCTTGGTGCAGAATTGGCGCCGGTGAAGGCGGCCAGGGTCAGCAGCGTCAGCGGGACCACCAGATCATTGTCCGAGGGCCAGTAAGCTGCGCTTGCCGGGAGCAGTGCGCCCGCCGCGACGCCGAGCCAGAGGATCTGAAGGACCGCGCCGTTCTTCGGCATCCCCTCCCAGCTTTTGGGCAGGAGCATCAGGGGCAAGACCGCCAGGGTCGCCAGTGCTGTGACGAACCAGCCGGAGCCGGAGAAGTGGGCCGCGGGCGCTGCGATGGCGGCCAGGAGCCAGAGGGTATGCTGTTTGGGAGTGTTGTGGGACATGGGACAGGCTCCGTTCTTGAAATGCTGAATACAAAATGCTGAATGCAGAATTATGATGTTTGGGCGCGGAGGTGGGCGAGGGTGGTTTTGGGGGTGTGGATGGAGAGGTATTTTGCAGCGGCAGGGAGGTCCGGCTTTTCTGTGGTGAAGAAGACACGGCAGTCCGGGCGCAGGAGTTCGTAAAAGTCGGGCGTGATGGGCACTTGGGGGTCCAGAATCAGAAATTCTGCGGTTTCCAGGAAGATCTCCCCGTCGGAGCTTTCTTTCATATCATCGGTGGCTTCGGTCAGATCGTGGCCGGAGCCGTGGTCGCCGGTGTCCGTCTCGATATGCAGTTCCCCTGCTTCCATATATAGGTATACTGCCTGAACGGGCTCCAGCCTGGAGATATCCCGGGAGGGGTGGGGCAGGCGGGACAGCAGGGCGATGGCCGCCAGGACCGCCGCCGGATACAGCCATTTTTTCATTGCTCCTCCCTCCCCGCTCTGTGCCGCAGCAGCTGACTGGTACTGCCGTCAGAAAAGGGCGCCAGATAGGGCACCTCCAGACTGGTCAGCCCCGCCAGGTGGATGAGCATGGCGATGAAGCCCGCGGTGACGCCGAACAGTCCTGCAAAGGCCCCAAGGATGGAAAACCCGAACCGGAAGAGCCGGGCCGCCTGGGAAAAATCCCGGTTCGGCAGGGCGAAGCCGCAGATGCCCGAAAGGCTCACGGCGATCAGGGCCGACGGGGAGATCAGGCTCGCCTCCACCGCCGCAGAGCCCACCACGATGCCGCCGATGATGGAGACGGACTGGCCCACGCTCTGGGGCAGGTGGATGCCCGCCTCCTGCAGCAGCTCAAAGGCCAGCAGCAGGGCCAGGACCTCCGCCGCCGTGGAAAAGGGCACCGACTGCTTGCTCTCGATGATGGAGCGCAGCAGGGGCAGGGGGATCATCTGCTGGTGAAAGGCAGCCAGGGCGATATAGACCGCCGGAAGCAGCAGGCTCAAAAGCAGCGCTCCATAGCGCAGGATCCGGATCATCGACGCGGAGACATAGTCCATCCCCTCGTCCTCCGGGGAGGTCATCAGATATCCCAGGTCCACCGGCAGCAGGTAGCCCTGGGGCAGGCCGTCCACCAGCAGACCCACCCTGCCCGAGAGCAGGCCCTGGGCGAATTTGTCGGTCCTCTCGGTATATTGCAGCAGCGGAAAGGGCGTCGCCCGGCTGCCGGTGACCTGCTCCTCCACATCCGCGGGGGTCAGCAGGCTCTGGGTATCCAGCGCAGCGAGTCTTTTTTGGAGCCGGGACACCAGCTGCGGGTCCGTCAGCCCCTCGATCCAGACCACCGCCAGATTGGTCAGGGTCCTCGTGCCCGCCACGCTCTGGGCAAAGCGCAGGGCCGGGGTCCGCAGGTGGCGGCGGATCAGGCTGGTATTGGTGCGGACCGTCTCGGTGAAGGCGTCCTTGGGGCCTTTGATGGTGTTTTCTACCGTGGGCGCGGAGACGGAGCGCTTCTCCGGGGTCTTGACCTCGTAGGCCACCGCCCCCGCGCCGGGGAAGAGGACCACCACGAAGCCGTTGACCAGCTTGGACGCCACCGTCTGCTCGTCGGCGCAGGGGTCCGCCACATTGTTGTAGACCGTGCCGTCCAGGGCCGCGTCGTAAAGGCTCTGCATGGGGCCCTCCGGCAGCTTCGACAGGGGCTTGAAGACCATATCCGAGGCGGTGACGGATGCGATCAAGCCGTCGATCATGTAGGCATAGATTGTATGGCCTCCGCAGCGGAGCTTCCGGGAAATGAAGTCGCCGGTGTCGCCGAAGACGGCGCAGATGGATTCGTGGGTCATACTATTCACCTCGCACAGGAGGATGCCCGGAAAGCGCGGAAATTATACGAATTACGAATTACGAATTACGAATTACAAATTATAATGCCGATCGGCTTGAGTCAACAAAACAAAATCGCGAACTCTCGGCCCCCTCTCAGAGGGGGCTGTCACCGCCTGTGGCGGTGACTGGGGGAGTGTCCTGCCATTGGAGGCACACCCCCTCCACCGCTTACGCGGTCCCCCTCCCCCTATGGGGGAGGCAAGAAGCTGCGCTGCTGACTTAAGCCGATCGGCATAATTTGTAATTTATAATTTGTAATTCCTTGCCCCCTGTGCTATAGTAAAAGGTACGAAACCAAATGAAACGAGGTTATCTAACATGAGTCGGATCAAGGGTGTGAAGCGGCTGACGGAAAACCGCTTTTTGAATCTTTACGAGCTGGACGCCCGGCAGCGGGACGGAAAGGCCATCACCTATTATGTGGCCTCCCGGGCCAAGTCCATGGAAAAGCTGAAGGCCGTGGAGGGCCATCGGCGGGCTGACGGCGTGATCATGTACGGCGTTTACGGCGAGCAGAAGGACCGGATCGTGCTGATCCGGCAGTATCGGTATCCGTTGGGGGATTACATCTACGAGTTCCCCGCGGGGCTGGTGGAGCCGGGTGAGGATGTCCGGGAAGCGGGCATCCGGGAGATGTTTGAGGAGACGGGTCTGACCTTCGTCCCCAGGGACGGCGGCGATTTTGAGCGGCCCTTCTTCACCACTGTGGGCATGACCGACGAGAGCTGCACCATGGTCTTCGGCTACTGCCAGGGCACGCCCACCAACGCCAACCAGGAGGCCGCCGAGGACATCCAGGTGGTACTGGCGGACCGGGCCGAGTGCCGCCGGATCCTGAAGGAGGAGAATGTGGCGATCATGCCCGCGTATATGATCATGCATTTTTTGAGTTCTCAGGGGGACCCGCTGGATTTTTTGAAAAGTGCTGAGTTCTGAGGGCTGAGTGCTGAGTGATTTCCTGACGATCAATCAAGCCGACGAAGGAGCGTTTTTATGTCTCAAATCATTGCAGCCGTATCCACGGGAATGGCTGTTTCTGCAATTGGAATCATCCGCATGACGGGCGCAGGGTGCGCCGGGGTTGCGGACAAGGTATTTACAAGGATCAACGGCAGGCCGCTGGCCCAGGCGCCTGAGCGCAAATTGGTGCTGGGTGAGCTGCATGACGCCCAGGGTCGGGTCATCGACCAGTGCTGTGCCGTGTTTACTCCCGGTCCCAACTCCTACACCGGCGAGGACACGGTGGAGTTTCACTGTCACGGCTCCCCGGCCGTATTGGCGGCGGGGCTGGACGCCCTGTATCGGGCGGGCGCAAGGCCTGCCCAGCGGGGCGAATTCACCAAGCGGGCGTTTCTCAACGGACGGATGGATCTGACCGCCGCCGAGGCCGTCATCGATCTGATCGAAGCGGAGACGGCCGAGGCCGCCGCCAACGCCGCCGGTCAGGTGGGCGGGCGGCTCCAGAAGCGTCTGGAGCCCATCTACAACGAATTGACGGATCTGTGCAGCCATTTCCACGCGGTGCTGGACTATCCCGACGAGGACATCGACGATTTCCGGCTGGAGGAATACGCCGGGCAGCTGAAGCGGAACGGCAAGGCGCTGGAAGCGCTCCTGTCCACTTATCAGCAGGGCCAGCTTCTGAAAAAGGGCGTCCGGGCCGCCATCGTGGGCAAGCCCAACGTGGGCAAGAGCAGTCTGCTCAATGCCCTGGCGGGATATGAGCGGGTCATCGTCACCGAGGTGGCCGGAACCACCCGGGACACTGTCGAGGAAACGGTGAAGCTGGGCGGCGTGCTGCTGCGGCTCATCGACACCGCCGGTATCCGGGAGACTTCCGACCGGATCGAGGCCATGGGCGTGGAGCGGAGCCGGAGGGCCATCGAAAGCGCGGACCTGGTGATCCTGATGCTCGACAGCGCCGCTCCCCTGTCCGACGAGGACGAGGCCGTCATCGAGCTTTGCGAGGAGCTGGAAAATGTGGTGGTCCTGCTGAACAAGTCGGACCAGAAGCCCGTCATTGAGCCCGGGGATCTGCCCTTCATGACCATCATCTGCTGCTCCGCCAAGACCGGCGAGGGTCTGGAGCAGCTGGCGGATGTGGTGGAGGAGTGGTTCGGCGACGAGATGCCCTGCGACGGCTCCATCCTGACCAATGCCCGCCAGTTCGACGCCATCCGGCGGGCCCACGAGGCCATCGTGTCCGCATTGAAGGGCCTGCGCATGGGCTTCACCCCCGACGCGGTGCTGACCGATGTAGAGGAGGCCATGGAGGCCATGGGCGAGGTCACGGGCGCGACGGTCCGGGAGGACATTACGGCCAGGATCTTTGAGCGGTTCTGTGTAGGAAAATGAGATTGGAGATTGAAGAGTGAAGAGTGGAGATCATCTTTCATCTCCACTCTCCAATCTCCACTCTTCAATCTGTTTTTAAGAGGTTTTTATGATTTATCTGGACAATTCCGCCACCACGAAGCCCTGTGCCGAGGCTGTGGAGGCGATGACTTTGGCATTGACAGAGAACTGGGGCAATCCCAGCGCGCTGTATGGGTTCGGCATTGACATGGCGAAGCAGCTGCGGACCGCCCGGATGCAGGTGGCGGCTGCCATGGGTGCGGAGCCGGACCGGGTATTTTTCACCTCCGGCGGCACCGAGGCCGACAACTGGGCGCTGTTCTGCGCTGCCCGGCGGTTCGGCAAGAAGAAAAAGCACATCATCACGACCAGTGTGGAGCACCACGCGATCCTCAACGCCGTGAAGGAGCTGGAAATGCAGGGCTTCGAGGTGACCTACCTTCAGCCCGACGCCGAGGGCCGGGTGACGCTGGCGGAGCTGAAGGCCGCCCTGCGGAAGGATACCTTCCTGGTGTCCGTGATGATGGTCAACAATGAGTCCGGAGCGGTGATGCCCATCGGTCAGATGGCGAAGCTGGTCCACAAGCTCTGCCCCGACGCGATCTTCCACACCGACGCGGTCCAGGGCTTCCTGAAGGTCCCCTTCCAGGCGAAGACCCTGGGCGCGGACCTGATCAGTGTTTCCAGCCACAAGGTACACGGGCCCAAGGGCGCGGGAGCGCTGTACATCAGCCCGCGGCTGAAGTCCTTCCCCGCCTACCTCGTGGGCGGCGGTCAGGAGAACGGCTTCCGCTCCGGCACCGAGGGCACCCCCGCCATCTTCGGCTTTGCCGCCGCCTGTGCCGCGGGGGCCGCCACCTTCAAGGTCGACATCGACCGGGAGAAGGCGCTTCTGAATTACGCCATCGAAAGGATCTCCGGGATGGAGGGCATCCGGGTCAACGGTGCCCATGAGGCTCCCCACATCCTCTCCCTCTCCGTCCCCGGGGTGCCCACCCAGAACACCCTGAACCTCTTGCAGGAGGACGGCATCTGCATCTCCTCCGGTTCCGCCTGCGCCAAGGGCCACCGGAGCCATGTGCTGAGCGCCATGAACCTGCCCCCCGAGGTTATCGACGGGGCCTTCCGCGTCTCCCTGAGCCGGGAGACGACCACCGGGGAGATCGACATCCTCCTGAAAGCCCTGGAGGAAAAGGTCCTCCCTTTCCGGCTGAAAGGCAAAAGATCCTGATGAAACGGCCTTCGGCTTAGCTCAGCACAACAGGCGAACGCGACTCTCGGCCCCCTCGTTTTGAGGGGGCTGTCAGCGAAGCTGACTGGGGGAGCATCCTGCCATTGGAAGTACACCCCCTCCACCGCTTCGCGGTCCCCCTCCCCCGATGGGGGAGGCAAGGGTTTTTTCGATATGCTAGGGCGGCGTCCTGAAGTGACGCCGCCCGTTGTTTTTCTGCCGGAAATATTCATCCCGGCAGTCCCTTTTTTGTTGACCTGTGCCAATACTCTGGTATAATGAAAACAGATGGGATACAACGAAATCATATCCCAAAAAGGAGACAAAAAGGAGGATTTTACGAATGCAGAAAACGAAAAAGCGCGTACTGAGCATCATTCTGGTGCTGTGTACCATCGCAGGCCTGCTCGCCCCTGCGGCACCGGTGCTGACAGCACGGGCCGCAGAGCAGCTGGTCAACGTCGCCCTTCTGGGCACCGCCACCACCGGGGACGGCGAATATAACAGCAACGTCATCGGCAATGTCATCGATGGTGATCCGTCCACCAACTGGCAGACCCGGGGCGTATGGCCCTCCACCGCCGTGGTCCAGCTGGATATGGGCCGCAGCATTTCCGAGGTGGTCGTCAAGCTGGGCGGCGACGATATGGCATCGCGGACCGTCAACGTCACCGTGGAATATGCCCAGAACGGCGTCACCAGCGATCTGATCGCCTTCGGCTCTCAGACCGTCACCCTCACCGGCAGCATGGAGGCCCGGTTCACCCTGGCCCAGCCCGTGTCCGCCACCCACTTCTATGTGACCCTTTCCGACCCCATGCAGGACGGCGCGGCCGGTGCCTTCTGGCCCTGCGTCAGCGAGATCGAGATCTACGAGAAGCAGGAGCAGAGCCTGTCTGCCTACAGCAACATCGCGTCTCAGGCCGTCATCTCCGCCACCGGCGGCAACGAGCATCCCACCGAGGGCTCCGCCAATCTGGTGGACGGCAGCACCTCCACCCTCTACAAGTTCTACAACGCCGCCATGACGGCAGAGCAGACCATCACCCTGGCCTATGAGCAGCCCAGGTCCATGGATGCCTTCGCCATCGCCTTCGAAAATGTGGGCGCCGCCGACAGCATCGATTTCGCCTTCCGCTACTCTATCCTGGCCCGCAACGGTGACGGCGAATACGACACCATCGTCGCCAACGCCACCGCCAACCGCACCGACAACTCCCAGCAGCAGTATGCCTTCCTGGAGAAGACCTACTCCGAGATCCAGATCGTCATCCACTCCTGCACCACCTATGGCGGCTCCACCGCCGGCTGGCCCGCCGTGGCGGAGTTCGAGGTCTACGGCAGCGAGGCTGTGGTGGAGGACGGCTGCATCTCCAACGGCAGACCTGTCCACACCTCCTCCGGTCAGTCCCTGGCCAAAAACGTCACCGACGGCAGCAAAAATTCCGTCTGGCGTGGCAGCTACTACCCCGGCTATGTGGACATCGATCTGGAAGAGAACTATTATCTCGATGCCGTGGAGGTCTACACCCCCGAAAACGGCTACTCCCAGTATTCGATCTACACCAGTCTCGACGGCCGGGATTTTGACAAGCTGGCCGAGAAGACCTCCCGTGACGCCGCCACGCTGGATTCCGGCGAATCCTACGCCGCGGGCGGCAAGGAAGCCCGGATCGTCCGCGTGTACTTAGAGTACAACTCCGCAGAGACTGCCGCGGTCATCAACGAGGTCCGGGTCCTGGGTACCCCCAGCGGCACCCCTGTCCAGGCACTTCCCCCCATCGCCGTGGCAGATTTTGACGAGTCCGACTACGCCGATCTGACCGTCACCGTGGAAGACACCTACAACGAGGTCTTCGGCATCATCGAGCGCCGTCTGGGCGAACAGTACAAGTCCTGGTTCACCCTGGAGCTGGCTGACGGTGGCGAGTACGACTACTTCGAGCTTTCCACTGTCGATGGCAAGGTCCATGTCAAGGGCAACGACGGCGTGTCCCTGGCAACCGGCATCAACCACTATCTGAAGTATTACTGCAATATCAACCTCTCCCAGGTGGGCGATCAGGCCAATATGCCCGAGACGGCCCCCGTCATCGAGGGCACCGTCCACAAGGAGACGAAGGCAAAGGTCCGTTACTCCTACAACTACTGCACCCTCTCCTACTCCATGGCCTTCTGGGGCCAGGAGGAATGGCGCAATGAGCTGGACTGGCTGGCGCTGAACGGCGTCAACGTGGTCCTGGACGCCACCGCCCAGGAGGAGGTCTGGCGGCGTTTCCTGGGTGAGCTGGGCTACACCCACCAGGAAAGCAAGGACTACATCGCCGGTCCCGCCTACTACGCCTGGGCCTATATGGCGAACCTCTCCGGCTTCGGCGGCCCCGTCCACGATTCCTGGTTCGAGGAGCGGACCGAGCTGGCAAGAAAGAATCAGCAGATCATGCGCAATCTTGGTATGCAGCCCGTTCTGCAGGGTTACTCCGGCATGGTCCCCACGGACATCGTTTCCAAGGCCACCGGCGCTTACGCCCTGACCTCCAACGATATCATCGCCCAGGGCAGCTGGTGTTCCTTCCAGCGTCCCGCCATGCTGCGGACCACCTCTGCCGCCTTTGACACCTACGCGGAGCTGTTCTACGCCTGCCAGAAGGAAGTCTACGGCGACACCTCCGATTACTACGCCACCGATCCCTTCCACGAGGGCGGCAACACCGGCGGCATGAACGCCCGGGATATTTCCAGAGAGGTCCTGACCTCCATGCTCTCTGCCGACGCCGACGCCGTCTGGATCATCCAGGCCTGGCAGGGCAACCCCACCACCGCCCTGCTGAACGGTCTGGACGATGTGGAGAATGGTGCCCAGCACGCTCTGGTGCTGGATCTGTACGCAGAGAAGACCCCCCACAATCAGGAAACCGGCAATTCCTACGGTGACACCAAGGAATTCGACGACACCCCCTGGCTGTACTGCATGCTCAACAACTTCGGCGGCAGACTGGGCCTCCACGGCCATCTGGACAACATGGCCTCCGCCATTCCTGTGGCCTTCAACAACGGCACCCACATCGCCGGTATCGGCATCACCCCCGAGGCCAGCGTCAACAACCCCGTGCTGTACGATTTCCTGTTTGAGACCATCTGGCAGGACGACGCTTCCCAGCCCCTCCAGCAGATCGATCTGGACACCTGGCTGGATGATTACGCCACCCGCCGCTACGGCGCGGAAAGTGAGTCCGCCAACGCCGCCTGGGACATCCTGAAGGAGACGGTCTACAAGTCCTCCCTCAACAACCTGGGCCAGGGTGCCCCCGAGTCTGTGGTCAACGCCCGTCCCGCCCTGAGCATCCAGGCGGCCTCCACCTGGGGCAACGCCGTGGTAAGCTACGACAAGGTCCTGCTGGAGCAGGCCGCCGGGCTGCTGCTGGAGGATTATGACCTTCTGAAGGGCAGCGCGGGCTATCAGTACGATCTGGCCAACGTGCTGCAGCAGGTCCTGTCCAACAGCGCCCAGGAGTATCACAAGAAGATGGCCGCCGCCTTCAACGCACGGGATCTGGAAGCCTTCGAAAAGAACGCCGCCATGTTCCTGGAGATCATCGGTCAGATGGAGACGGTCACAGCCACCAGCGAATACTTCCTCCTGGGCCGCTGGGTCGAGCAGGCCAAGGCTCTGGGTGCAAATGCCGACGATTTCACCCGGGATCTGTATGAATTCAACGCCAAGGCCCTGGTCACCACCTGGGGCTCCTACAACCAGGCCGAGAGCGGCGGTCTGAAGGACTACTCCAACCGCCAGTGGTCCGGTCTGATCGGCGACTTCTACCGCGTCCGCTGGGAGCGCTGGATCACCGCCAGAACCAATGAGCTGAAGGGCGAAAGCTACGAATCCAGCATCAACTGGTTCCAGTGGGAGTGGGAATGGGTCCGGAGTAATACGGTCTACACCAACGAGGCCACCCCCGCTGATCTGCAGACTCTGGGCTATGAGATCCTGGAGAAGTACACCTCTGCCAATCCGGCAGCGGACGCTTCCCGGGACATCGATCCCGCCGCCATGACGGTCTATGCCGAGAATTACCAGCCGAACAACGCCACCGAGGGCGATCCCAACTATGTTCTGGACGGCAATCCTGCCACCTTCTGGCACACGGTGTGGCGTGACTCTGAGCGCTCCACCCATTACCTGATCTTCACCTTTGATGCTGTCACGAAGATCGACGGCATGCGCTTCCTCCAGCGGCCCAACGGTCCCAACGGCGTGATCACGAAATACGACCTGCTGGTCCGCACCGATGAGAACGATGAGTGGACCACCGTGGTCGATGACGGCACCCTGACCTCCGACACCTCCTGGCAGCGGGTGGACTTCGACGCCGTGGATGCCCTGCAGGTGAAGCTCCAGGTGGTGGACGCCACCTCCGGCGAGGTGGGCAACAAGTTCGCCGCCGCAGCCGAGGTCCGCTTCACCACGCCGAAGGAAGTCCCCCACGAACACAGCTACACCGCTGTGGTCACGGAGCCCACCTGCACCGAGGGCGGCTACACCACCTACACCTGCGAGTGCGGCGACACTTACGTTGCCGATGAGACGCCCGCCCTGGGCCATGACTGGCAGGGCACCGGCTGCAGCCGCTGTGATGCAACCCGTGAGAATCCCTTTGTGGATGTGCCTGAGGGGATCTATTTCCACGATCCCGTCCTGTGGGCTCTGGAGAACGGCATTACCAAGGGTGTGGATTCCACGCACTTCGGTCCCGATGTGGCCTGTACCCGTGCCCAGGTCGTCACCTTCCTGTGGCGCGCCGCCGGTTCCCCCGAACCCACCTCCACTGAAAATCCCTTCGTGGATGTGCCCGAGGGCGTCTACTTCCACGATCCCGTCCTGTGGGCCGTCGAAAATGGCATCACCAAGGGCATCGATGCGACCCACTTTGGTCCCGACGCCGCATGTACCCGGGCCTATGTGGTGACCTTCCTGTACCGCGCCATGGGCAAGCCCGAGGTCAGCTCCACTGAATCTGTGTTTGCCGATGCGGCGGACCCCGCAGTTTATTACTACACCCCCGTCCTGTGGGCCGTGGAGAACGGTGTCACCAAGGGCATCAGCGACACCCGTTTCGGCGTCGACGATATCTGTAACCGCGCCCAGATCGTGACCTTCCTTTACAGAGCCTACACCAAGTAACTATGAAGTAACCCAAAAACAGCCCCGGGAGTTCCCTCCCGGGGCTGTTGATCTGCGAAAGGGTCCCATTTGGATCCGGAACCATCGGGGCGAGACAAGGAACTTTTTCCTCACGCTGCAAGGTGTGCCGCAACGCGGCACGCCTTCTTTTTTGTACAAATGATGCAGCCCTGCTCCGGAGAGCAGGGCTGCGGTTGCTTATGGGGTCAGATCAAGGGGAAGGAATTACTCGGCGTAAGCCCGGTACAGGAAGGTCACGATCTGGGCGCGGCTGCAGACCTGGTCAACGCCGAAGGTGTTGGCGCTGACGCCCTTGGTGACGCCGTTCTCCACAGCCCACAGGACGGGAGTGTAGTAGTAGACACCGGGATCGGAAACATCG
>JAFQSI010000254.1 GCA_017409645.1 Oscillospiraceae bacterium
GGCCTGACGCTGGGCGTCGGAGAAGTAGGCGGGGACGGTGATGACGGCCTCGGTGATGGTGGTACCCAGGTAAGCCTCGGCGTCAGCCTTCAGCTTGCTCAGGGTCATGGCAGAAATCTCCTGGGGAGTGTACTGCTTGCCGTCGATGGTGACCTTGTAGTTCTCGCCCATGTGGCGCTTGATGGAAGCGACGGTGCGGTCAGCGTTGGTGACAGCCTGACGCTTGGCCACCTGACCGACCATACGCTCGCCGGTCTTGGAGAAGGCCACGACGGAGGGGGTGGTACGGCCGCCCTCGGCGTTGGCGATGACAACAGGCTCGCCGCCTTCCAGAACGGCGACGCAGGAATTGGTAGTACCCAGATCGATACCGATGATCTTAGACATAATATTATCCTCCTATATAGAAACTAAAATATTTTACGAATAGATTGGAGATTGGAGAGTGGAGAGTGAAGATATGGATGATCTCCACTCTTCAATCTCAACTCTTCACTCTTAATTGGCCACCTGGACCATTGCGAAGCGGATGACCTTTTCGCCGGACTTGAAGCCCTTCTGGAAGACCTGGGCGATGGTGTTTTCGCCGAGGTCCTCGGATTCGATGTGCATGACGGCGTTGTGGAGATTCGGGTCGAACTCGTCGCCGGTCTCGCCGTAGACCTCCACGCCCAGATCGCCGAAGATCTTCAGCAGACCCTGCATGGTCAGCTCCACGCCCTTCTTGTAGGCGGCATCCTCGGTGGGCTGGTTCATGGCCCGCTCCAGATTGTCGTAGACGGGCAGCAGCTTGGCGAGGGTGTCGGCCTTGCCGTTGGTGTAAGCGGAATCCTTCTCCTTCTGGCTGCGCTTGCGGAAATTGTCGTACTCGGCGGCCAGACGCAGGAAGGAATCATGCTCCTGCTCGTATTTTTCCTTGTAATTCTCTTCGGGGGCAGCGGCGACTGCTTCCTCGGCGGGGGTGGTTTCCTCCAGCTCGATGTCAAACTCGCTGCGCTCGGTGGTCTTTTCTTCTGCCACGGGTTAGTCCTCCTCTAGTAACCGATGATTAAATCGGCAAGTGTGGATGGCGAGAGATTTTGGCCCAAATCGAAGTTAGGAAAACGAAGGAATACTTTGTGTATTTCGAGTCTTTCAAACTGAAGAGTTGGGGCAAAAGATCCGCCAGCAACCGCAGACGATTTATTCAGCGGTTACTTTTGGTTTTCTATGGGATCACTGCCGGAGGGCAGTGCATTGTGTTCGGGCTTTGCGAACATGCGGCTCAGGTTCTCCGCGAAGAAGCTCAGGCGGGCGGTGACCTGGGCGTAGTCCATTCGGGTGGGACCGACCACGCCGATGACGCCGTGCATGCCCTCGCCGATGTCGAACTTGGTCATGACGACGCTGCTGTCCTTCAGGGCCTGGGCCACGTTTTCGGGACCCACCAGCACCTGGGTGCCGTTCTCGGTGCCGAGAACTGCGGGCAGATTGCTCATGACGGAGTCGTCCAGGTTCGTCAGCACCTTCTGGGCCTTTTCCACATCCCGGAATTCGGGCTGGCCCAAAAGTCTCATGTGGCCCGCCACCCGGACGTCGGCCTCCTGCTGACTTTTCAGTGTATGGATGGTGAACTCCACGATGACGGGGACTAAGGATGCGGCCTCGCCTGCGGAGCGCATGGTCTTTTCCAGCAGCTCGGGGGTGAATTCCTCCAGAGGGATGTCGGTCAGCGTCGCGTTGATGACGGCGCTCAGAAGCTTCAGATCCGCTTCCCCCACGTTCAGGGGCAGCTTGATGAGCTTGTTGACCACCTCTTCATTGCTGAGCATCACGACCAGGATGAAGCTCCCGGCTCCCGCCAGGATCAGATCGTACCGCTTCACCGCACAGCCGCCCCGGTGGGAGGCCACGGAGATGGCGGGCAGGTTCGTGGCCTGGGACACCATCTTGGCGACCTGGTCCATGACCTTGTCGATCTTCTGCATCTTCTCCTCGATGGCGATGTTCATGGACTTCGTCTCGTCCATGCTCAGCCGGTAATCGGCCATCAGCTCGTCGACATAGAGCCGGTAGCCGGCGGGGGAGGGGATCCGGCCCGCGCTGGTGTGGGGCTGCTCCAGGTAGCCCATATTGGTCAGGTCTGCCATTTCATTTCGAATGGTGGCAGAGGAGTATTTCATATCCGGCAGGGCGGTGATGGCCTTGGAGCCGACGGGCTCTGCGGTGCGGATATACAGATCCACGACGCTGCGCAGGACCTTCTTCTTACGTTCGGTCAGTTCCACTGCTTCACTCCTTTCGGGTTTTAGCACTCCGTATCCTCGAGTGCTAAACAAAGTATACTCTCTCTCCCCCGGAAAGTCAAGGGGGTCATTTATAAATTATTTTTGAACGCCGGGACATGATTTATTCAAAACTTTTTCAGCAAAAAACCGCAGGGTTTCCCCTGCGGTTTCCTGGATATGCACCTGTAGGGGAGGGGCATGACCCTCCCGCCCCGGCCGGACAGCTACCCAGCCAAACCAGAAGGACCAACCAAAAGTTACCGTGTCATTGCGGGGAGCGAAGCGACGTGGCAATCCGTTCTCTTTCCGCTCCCTCCGGGAGCGGGCGATGCTTTGCATCGCAGGGGGATGCGGATTGCCACGCCTTCGGCTCGCAATGACCGCGGAAGGCGGGACCCGGTCCGGATTCGCCGGAATGCGTTCCTCATCTGACATTCTGCCGCGGGACGGCACACAGGCCGTCCCCTACATTCTTTATTTTACTCCCACATACCCCGTCTTCTCGATGATCTCCTGTCCCTGCTCGCTGAGGATCCAATCGAGGAAGGCCCGGAGGTCTTCATTTGTTTCCTCCGGGGCGGGCTCGCCGATGGGGGAGGCGGTGACGGCGTAGAAATTGCTGGAGATGGGGTATTCTCCCGAACGGATGGTGTCCTTTGTCGGCTCCACGCCGTTCAGGGCCAGCAGCCGGATCTGGTCGTTTTCCACCATCTCGGTGGAATAAAAGCGGAAGCTGAAGCCAATGGCGTTTTTGTGGTTGCGGTAGCTGGCCACCTGGGTGATGATGCCGCCCATGCCCGCGATCCGGTCTTCCTTCTCCGGCTCCATCAGTGGCAGGCCCGCCATCAGCCGCAGCAGCGCCGACTGGGAGCCGGAATTCTCCGCCCGCTGGTAGGGCCGGATCTTCTGATTTTTGCCGCCCAACTCTTTCCAATTCGTGATTTCTCCCGTGTAAATGCCCTGAATTTCTTCAACGGTCAGTCCCTGAACGGGATTTTCGCTGTTGACGAAGAAGACGAAGGCCTCCCGGCCGATGGGGGTCATATGCAGCTGGACCCCTGCCGCAGCTGCCGCGTCCAGCTGGGCCTGGGAGGGGGCCGCGCAGAAGATGACGTCGGTCTTTCCCCGGATCAGCCGCTCATAGGCCTCGATGGTGCCGGTGCAGGTGACCCGTCCATAGCCCTCATCCTCATTATATTTATAATCGTAGATGTCGTACTTCCCCTCCGGGTACACCGCCTGGACGAAGCCGGAGTAGACGGGGTACAATGCGGTGGCGCCGTCCATGTCAATGGTGGGCGTGTCGAATTTCAATGTGGATTCCCCGTCCAGGTACACGGCCCTGGTGCCCTCGGCGAAGGGTTCGTATTCATAGATCAGGCTGTCCCGATCCTCCATCACGGGGATGGAGTCGTTGTAGATCCCGATGCCGATGTACACGCCGCAGCCGATGGCCGCGATCAGAAACGCCGCCCACGCCCATTTCATCCACTTCGTCCACTTCTTCGGCACCAGGCCGGACACCGCCGCCGCACTCAGCAGCACCAGCGCACCGCCCAGCCAGGGAAAGACCTTCGCCACGTACAGCGGTGCCAGTCCCATCAGAAACAGCACGGACATGACCAGCACACAGTAGCCGCCGATGCCGATGACCAAAGCCGCCTTCAAAATACCGAAGGCCCACTTTTTCACAGATTCCTTCATAACAATCCCTCCAATTCCATACACCTGGCCCGGACCCGGTCA
>JAFQSI010000255.1 GCA_017409645.1 Oscillospiraceae bacterium
CTCAGTGCGATGACGGGGTCCTTCTGGGCGGCCTTTCTGGAGGGGATCAGACCGCCGATGACGGTCAATATCACGCTCAGTCCGGCAAGGATCAGGGCGGCGTTGAACGGCAGCACCGCGTTGATGTCATAGTTGCCTGTGACGGAATGGATGATGTCGTTGATGGGGAAGATCAGCAGCCATGTGACGCCCACGCCGATCAGGCCCGAGCATAGGCCGATGATGAAGGTCTCGGCGTTGAAGACCTGGGAGATGTTGCGCTTGCTGGCGCCGATGGCCCGCAGGACGCCGATCTCCTTGGTCCGCTCCATGACGGAGATATAGGTGATGATGCCGATCATGATGGACGAGACGATCAGCGACACGGAGACAAAGGCGATCAGAACGTAGCTGACGGAGTCGATGATGGTCTTGACGCTGCTCATCATGATGCCCGTGATGTCGGTGTAGCTGATGACCTGGTCCTCCTTGGCTTTGGCCTCCATATCATCGTTGTAGGCGTCCAGGAATTCGATGAATTGCTCCTTGCCCGCAAAATCCACGAAATAGATGGAGATGCCCGCGGGCTCCTCCAGATCCGCGTAGCCCAGGCTGCGCAGATTGGCCTCGTAGCTGTGTTCCCTGGGGGCGGCGGTCATGGCTGCCATCAGACGGGAAAGCTCCTCCTCGCTCAGATCGAACTGGAAGGCCTGGGCCATCTTGTCGGCGTCCACATCGAAGGCCTGGGTGAAGGTCTCGACGATGGTGGTGGTCAGGGTGCCCACCTCGGTCATGATCTCGGTCTGCATGACCGTCTCCGTCATGACGATGGCCATCTCCGACAGGCCGCCGGTGACCATGGGCAGCATGGTGTACAGGTCCGTCAGGGGCTGGACCAGCTCCATGGTGATGGGGGCTTCGGTCATGTTGGGCTTCAGGGGGAAGTCAAACTCCGGCAGAGGCAGCTCCGTGCCGACGATCTGCTCCAGCTCCTCCTGGGTGGGGATGGAGGGGGCCGGCTCGCCCTCCTCGGGCTCCGGGGTTTTGGTCAGAGAGATGACCGTCTCCGCATACATGGTCACCACGCCGCCCAGCAGGGGCCGGTAGAGGGCGTAGTAGGCGTCGGCGGGGATGATATAGTCCGCAGCCAGGGCGTCCAGCATGGCCTGGGCGTCGTCGGTGGCCAGATAGCTGGCGGCGAGATAGTCGCTGTCGGCGGGGTCGAGCATGGCGATGCCCGTTTCGGGGTCTGCGTTGGTCTCCACATACTGGGTCAGCATGTCAACGGCCATGGCCGACAGTGTCTCTGTCAGCGCTGACTGGGCCGGACGGATGTCGGCGTCGATGGACATGGAGATGGTACTCATATGCTCCTGGATAGAGGTCATGACGGTGGTGGGATCCATGCCGCCGCCGAAGGCCTCGGCCATCAGGTCCTCGTCGATGGTGATCATGTCCTCGAATTTCAGGCCGGATTCGTCCTCCTCATCCTCAGCGCCGAATTCCTTGCCGGTGAAGACGTCGGTCTTCCGGCTGGCGATCTGGTCCCGGACGATCCGCTTCTGACCGGCCTGCTCGATGATGTGGTCGATCAGCGCGGGGGTGTAGCCGATGCCCTGGGTCAGGGCGGAGACGCCGCCGCCGGACCGGGGACAGATGATTCCCACGATCTTCAGCTGCTCCGCGTCGGCGATGGTCTGCCGCAGGAAGACCTTGTCCTCCTTCATATCCTCCCAGACATTGTAGTCGGCGTTGTACTGGAACAGGTCGGCGGGATGGACCAGACGGAAGTCCAGAGCCATCAGCTCGTCATAGGTCCACTGCATGGGCTCGGTGGTGATCTCGGGCTCCTCGCCCTCCATCAGCTGCTCGATCATGCCGTCCAGCTCGGCCGGGTCCCGCATGCCCAGGGTGTAGGCCATATAGTCGGTGAACATATGGGGCTCGGACAGGACCATGACCACCTCGTTGTAATGCTCCGGCCAGCGGCCATTCAGGATTTCGTACTGCTCGCTGAGGATATCCTTGTCGTCGATCAGCTCAAAGAACATATTCGAGTCGAGGTAGGCGGACATGGCGGCGGAGCCGGTCAGGTCCGCAAAGAGACTGGCGGGGTTGACCTGGGTGATCTTCGAGGAGGTGTCACCGGAGTAGACCAGAGGGGTGATGCCGTAGCTGTAGTCGAGATAGTTGATGGTGTCGGCAACCTGGGAATAATTCAGGTCCAGGTGCTTTTTGAAGGACCGCAGATCGTTGCTGCCCATCTGGCCCATGACCTGGGTGATCATCTGGGACTCCTGGACCACGCCGTCCGCCGCAGACTGGGAATCCGAGACCTGGGCGCTGATGGACATGAAGGCCGAACCGATGTCGGCGGTGTCCGACTGGATGGTCAAAGGGTAGCTCGACAGGGTATCCTCCTGGATCTTGTCGATATAGGCCTGGAAGCCCGTGGAGAGGGCCAGGATCAGGGCGATGCCGATGATGCCGATGGAACCGGCGAAGGCAGTCAGCAGGGTCCGGGTCTTCTTGGTCAGCAGATTGTTGAAGCTCAGACCGAAGGAGGTCAGGAAGGACATGGAGGACCGGCCCATATTCTTGTGCCGGGCAGCTGTGACCTCGGCGGGGGAGTAGGGGTTGGTGTCGCCGATGATCCTGCCGTCCCGGACCCGGACGATCCGGTTGGCGTACTCCTCGGCAAGCTCCGGGTTGTGGGTGACCATGACCACGAGACGGTCCCGGGCCACCTCCTTCAGAAGCTCCATGATCTGGACGCTGGTGTCGGAATCCAGGGCGCCGGTGGGCTCGTCGGCCAGGAGGATGTCGGGATTGTTGACCAGAGCCCGGGCGATGGCCACGCGCTGCATCTGGCCGCCGGACATCTGGTTGGGCTTCTTGTGGAGCTGGTTGCCCAGTCCCACGGCCTCCAGAGCCTCCTTCGCCCGGCGCTTGCGCTCGGCGCGGCTGATGCCGGAGATGGTCAGGGCCAGCTCCACGTTGGCCAGCACCGTCTGATGGGGGATCAGGTTGTAGCTCTGGAAGACAAAGCCGATGGTGTGGTTGCGGTAGGAATCCCAGTCCCGGTCGGAGTATTTCTTGGTGGAAATGCCGTTGATGATGAGGTCGCCCGAGTCATAGCGGTCCAGACCGCCGATGACATTGAGCAGGGTGGTCTTGCCGGAGCCGCTGGGGCCTAAGATGGCGACGAATTCGTTGTCCCGGAGGGTCAGACTGACGCCGTCCAGGGCCACCTGAACAAGGTCGCCGGTCTTGTATTGTTTTCGGATATTCTGGATCTGAAGCACTGGAAACACCTCGTAAAATCGATTCAAGTTATTATAGCATATCCCGGATTCCAGATGTGAACAAATTGTGTACAACTGAAAAATTCTTGTAATTTTGGCAGGAAGCCCCTGTCTCCATTCTGACGATTTCTCCCGGCAAAATCGGACCGGGATTGTGGAAACTGCGGGAAATGCACATCGGGCGTTGACAAGGTATAAAAAGTGTGTATACTAGGGTACATACAACCCAATACTCCTGTGAAGCCTTTCAGAAGGAACAACAGACTGGAAGGAAGAGGACTCTCTGGAGAACACATTGAATTGTGTGCCGAAGGTGCAAGGCATGGGCCGAATCTCTCAGGCAAACGGACAGAGACGCAGCATTCGCTTTTCGCGTGATCTCATGCAGTCCTCGGGCAGGGCTGCTTTTTTGATTTTCAGGTTGTAATACAGACAAGCAACACAGATAAAAGGAGTAATATCTTATGTACGGTAAGCCTATTGATTCCATTGGTTTTGTTTCCCAGTTCGATCCCGAGATCGGTGCCATGATGAACCGGGAGCTGGGCCGTCAGCAGGACGGCATCGAGCTGATCGCCTCCGAGAATTTCGCTTCCCCCGCGGTCATCGCCGCCATGGGCTCCATCCTGACCAACAAGTACGCCGAGGGTCTGCCCGGCAAGCGCTACTACGGCGGCTGTGAGTTCGTCGACGAGCTGGAGCAGCTGTGCATCGACCGGGCCAAGGAGCTGTTCGGCGCGGAGTTTGCAAACGTCCAGCCCCATTCCGGCGCTTCCGCCAACCTGGCCGTTGAGCTGGCCATCCTGCAGCCCGGCGACACCCTGATGGGCATGAGCCTGGCCAACGGCGGCCACCTGTCCCACGGCAGCCCCGCCAACATCTCCGGCAAGTACTACAATGTCGTCTCTTACGATGTCAACCATGAGACTGGCCTGATCGACTACGACCAGATCCGGGACATGGCAAAGAAGGCCCAGCCCAAGCTGCTGATCGCCGGTGCTTCCGCCTACCCCCGTGCCATCGATTTCAAGATCTTCGCGGACATCGCCCATGAGGTCGGTGCCGTGTTCATGGTGGACATGGCCCATATCGCCGGTCTGGTCGCCGGCGGCGCTCACATGAGCCCCGTGCCCTATGCCGACATCGTCACCACCACCACCCACAAGACCCTCCGTGGTCCCCGGGGTGGTCTGATCCTGGGCAAGGAGGAGTTCGCCAAGAAGATCAACTCCGCCGTCTTCCCCGGCACCCAGGGCGGTCCCCTGGAGCATGTCATCGCTGCCAAGGCCGTGTGCCTGAAGGAGGCCATGCAGCCCGAGTTCAAGACCTACGCCGCCAATGTTGTCACCAACGCCAAGGCCATGGCCGAGGGCCTGCTCTCTGAGGGCTTCGACCTGATCACCGGCGGCACCGACAACCATCTGATGCTGGCTGACCTGCGGCCCATGAACACCACCGGCAAGGATCTGCAGGCCAAGTGCGACCTGAACCACATCACCCTGAACAAGAACGCCATCCCCGGCGACCCCGCCAAGCCTTCCATCACCTCCGGCGTGCGCATTGGCACCGCCGCCGCCACCACCCGCGGCCTGGGCGTGGACGAGATGAAGCGCGTGGCCCACTGCATCGCCCTGACCGCCCGTGACTTCGAAGGCACCCGCAAGGAAGTCCTGGACACCGTGGCAGACATCTGCGAGAAGTTCCCCCTGTACCGTTAAACAAGCCAGCAGCGCATTGTGTAACCGCAATGCGCTGCTTTTTTGCGATAATGCCCTCAACCAATCGTCAAGCTGGATTCTCCCTCCCGGTCATGGTGTTTCGCTCCGGGCTGTGGTATGCTGTAGCCATCAAAAACAAGGAGGAATACCTATGATCGGTAGAAAAATCAAACAGCTGCGTCTTGCCGCCTCCATGACCCAGGAGCAGCTGGCGCAGGGCTTGGGCGTCAGCGCCCAGGCGGTGAGCAAGTGGGAGTCCGGGACAAACATGCCGGATATCTTGCTGCTTCCGGAGCTGAGCGTCATCTTCGGTGTCAGCATCGACGACCTGTTCGATCTGACCGACGAAAAGCGGTTCGAGCGCATCGACAATATGATCTTCAATACCCGTCACATCTCTGACGAGGAGTACAAGCGGCAGGAGCGGTATCTGCTGCAGTGTCGGGAGAAGCCGAACCTGGCGGACCGGGCCACGCTGCTGCTGGCCCAGCTCTACATCCGGCGGAGCGAAGATCTGCGGGAGCTGGCGAAGCCCCTGGCCCGGGAGGCTCTGATCCGGATGCCCGGCACCAAGGATGCCCACAATGCCATTTTTGATGCGGAAAACGGAGCCTACCAGGACTGGAACGGCATCAATCACCGCAAGACCATCGACTTTTACAAGGAGGTCGTGGAGGCCCATCCGGAGGACATCCGAAACTATTTCTGGCTCCTGGACCTGCTGATCGCCGACTGCCGCACGGCCGAGGCCAGAGAATACGCCGAGCGGATGAAGGCCGTGTACCACAGCTACCATTACGAGATTTTCCAGGGCTATATCTGCCGGGCCGAGGGGGATCTGTCCGCCGCCATGGACTGGTGGCAGAAAATGCTTGTGCTGTACCCGGACAAGGAGCAGGTCCTCCACGAAATGGGCTCCATCCATGCCAAGCTGGGCCGGTATGAGGAAGCGGTGGAATACTACAAACGGGCCATGCCCCTGCGCAGCCACCCCCGATTCACCGACTGCGAGGATTCCATTTCTCAGATCTATGAGATCCAGGGCAACATCGCCGGAGCCATCGAAATGCAGAAGGCCATGCGTGCCATCATCGTCGAGGACTGGACCGCAGAGGGCGAGGCCGTGGATTCCGTGGACCGGGAGATCGCACGGCTGGAAGGCTTGCTGAAGTAAATATGAAGCCCCCGAACTTAAGGTTCGGGGGCAATTTCTATGGTCAGGAATCAGCCAATCTCTTACAGGCCTGGGCCAGATCGTGAAGGGTGGAGCAGGAAACCATGGTGCAGACGTTCGAGAAGACCTGCACACTTCGGATATAGCCCCACTTGCTCTCCGGGATGGGGTTGAGCCAGATGACCTTTCCCGCCTGGCGTTTGGCCTCCTGTAATGCGGCGATGGCCCGGGGCTGGTCGATGGTCTTGGTGTCTGAGAGGATCAGCAGGGTGGTGGCTGCGCCCAGGGGGGCGGGCTTTGCGGTGCAGAGGTGGGAAAGGGCGGTGCCCAGGTCCGTGCCCTTGCCGTAGATGTTTTGATCCCGGACGAACTGCCGGAACAGGTCCATATTCTGCAGGCTGAAGGCATCCGCTTCCGTAACGGACTCGGAGAACAGGAACACCCGGCTGGAATCGCTGGCCTGGTTCAGGCTCTGGATGAACCGCAGGGCGAATTCGGAAAACTGCATCATGGAGCCGGATACATCACACAGCAGCACCAGATGCTTCTTCCGCTGGCGCTTGCGCCTGTATTTGAGCCGGTACAGGCTGCCGCCCGTCTCAAGGCCCTTGCGGATGGTCCTCCGGAAGTCCAGCTTGCCCGAATGGGCCTTGTTTTTCCGCTTGGCGGTCAGCTCGCCATTGATCTTTCGGGAGATGTCCTGGATGATGTGGATGGCCTTGGGGATCTCCACATCCTTGAACTGGCCGATGTCCCGGTAGAGAAGGCCAAGCTCCGGGTCCAGCTCCGCCACATCGGCTCCGGCGTTCTCCATCAGCATCTGCTGCTCCAGCATGGCCCGGGCGAAGACCGAGTGGATGAAGTTCCCGTAAAGGCCCGGATTGTTCCGGCCCAGATCCTTGTCGAATTTCTTTTTGATGTCCCGGAGCCGCTGGCGCTGCTCGGCGGACATGGCGGCGTACAGCTCCTTCTGCTGCTCGGAAAAGCCGGTGCCCTGCAGGTCCTCCCGGGCCTCCTGACGGGCCTCGGCCATCTGCTGTTCCTTTTCCATCTGTCTTTTTGCCTGCTCGCGCATGGCCTCCTCGCTGATGAAAAAGCCGTCGAAGACCCGGTCGAAGGTCAGCTGCTCCTCCCGGGATTTGGCGTAGACGGTCCGCAGGGCGGTCTTCACCGATTCCCGGTCCTCCAGACCCACATGGGTCAGGATCTCGCAGGCGTCCGCCGTCTCCTGGGGTCCCACGCTCAGTCCCTCCCGGCGGAGCATCCGGGAGAAATAGCTGAGCTTCTCGGAGTAGACGCCCCCGTCAGACATGGTGATGGCCCCCGCAGTGGTGGTCGTGATGGCCGCAGCTGCATGCGTGGTCTTCTTCCTGCTCCTGGTCGAAGACATTCAGGTCCTCGGCATTTTTCAGCACGAAGCCGGCGGTCTGGCGCAGGGCGTCGGGGGTCAGCTCCCGGATACCCAGCGCGTCCAGGGCGGCGGCCCAGTCCAGACTCTCGGCGATGGAGGGCTTTTTCAGGATGGCCTCGCTGCTGCGGAGCTTCGCAACGGCCAGCGCCACCTGATGGCACAGC
Source organism: Oscillospiraceae bacterium (assembly GCA_017409645.1). GTDB lineage: Bacteria > Bacillota > Clostridia > Oscillospirales > Oscillospiraceae > Faecousia. Next base: position 7,752 of record JAFQSI010000255.1, read on the forward strand.
CGGTCGTCCACATGGGGCAGCTTCGCCCGGAGGATGGCCAGCTCCTTTTCCACGTCGGGATACTCGATGTACAGGTAGGCGCACCGGCGGCGCAGAGCCTCGCTCAGGGGCCGGGCCCGGTTGGAGGTCAGGACCACGAAGGGCACGGTATTGGCCCGGATGGTGCCCACCTCGGGGATGGACACCTGCATGTCGGAAAGCAGCTCCAGCAGGAAGGCTTCGAATTCCTCGTCGGCCTTGTCGATCTCGTCGATCAGCAGGACCACCGGGCGCCTGCTCCGGATGGACTTCAGCAGGGGCCGCTCGAGCAGATACTCGTCGGAGAAAAGGGACTTGGTCAGGGCGTCCTTGTCCTCACTGGACATATTGACCTGGATGGAAAGCAGCTGCTTCTGGTAGTTCCACTCGTACAGGGCCTTGCTCTCGTCCAGACCCTCGTAGCACTGCATCCGCACCAGCTCCCGGTCTAGGGCCGCGGCCATGACCTTGGCCACCTCAGTCTTGCCCACGCCCGCCGCGCCCTCGATCAGCAGGGGACGGCCCAGCTTCAGAGCCACGTAGAGGGTGGTTGCGAGGGTATCGTCGTAAATATAGTTCGCCTGATCCAGCTCCTGTTTCAGTTCGGTAAGTTCCATATCGATCACTCCTTTGTGATTTCTTTCGGTATGATTATATCAGAAAAGTCACCCATCCGCAAGATACGGTGGGTGACTTGGTCACATAACGGTAGGGAACGGCACAAAGGCCGTTCCCTACATTGTTTTTAGAAGATATTCATGCCCTCAATGACGGCCTTCTTCGGGCCGTAGTAATTGCCGAAGAGGGCACACTCTTTGGAGAAACGGATGTGGTTCAGGACATCGGAGAGCTTGCCGCTGATGGAGACGCCAGTGACGGGGCGGACCGTCTCGCCGTCATGCCAGTAGGCCAGGCGGATCTCGCCGCCGACGTAGTCTGCGTAGAAATCGGTCTGGATGCCGGACATGGAGACGACCTCCAGGTACGGACCGGTGACGAATTCCGCTTCCTCCGCGGTGCCCGGATCCAGCGTCAGAATGGGCAGGACGCCGGTGGGCTCCTCGCCCAGATACTGGCCGAAGCGGTTGGAGCCGTAGCAGCCCACGGCGATGCCGCCGTCCACGAGCCGCTGCCGGGTCAGGGCCAGACCGTCTGCGTCGAAGGCCCGGCTTCCGGCGCAGCCGGGATAGGACGCGGCCATGGTGATGCCGAGTCGGTCGCCCTCGGGGGCGGTCTGGAGGGCATCGCCCTTTTTGTAGACGCTGTGGTGGTTGTAGACCGCGCTGTAGCTCAGATCATCGGCAAAATTCCAGAACAGCTCCATCAGCTCCTGAGAATTGAGGATGACTTTGGGAGCGCCGGTGACGGTCAGGCGCTTTGCATCGTGGCGGGCCTTGGCCTGGGAGAGCTTGTCGGCGATCTCCCTGCCCAGGGACTCCAGGTCCAGGGCGTTGAAATTGACCTGCTCATAAAGCTCCACGCTCTCGCCGCCCTCGGTGGCGGTGGGGATGGCCTCGACCATGGCGGTCCAGCGCTGCTGCTGCTTGTGCAGACCGTTGCTGTTGACCACCGTCTCGGTGATCCGGTTGATGAAGACCTCCACCGCGTTCAGGCTGGTGACAGCCAGGGTGTTGGCGCCGAAGACGGTATTGGCGATCTCGGCTGCCAGATCAGCGGCGTCGTAGTCGGTGAAATTCGTCTCGATGGCGTATTCTCCGGTCTGGGCGGCGGGGAGCGCGTAGTCGGGATTCGAGATCAGCGCGGCCTTTTCGATGGTCTGGCCGATCAGCCGGTCCAGCTCCGCCTCCGTGGTGGAGGGGTAGACGAAGAAGGAGGAATGGCCCTTGTATGCGCCGTGGGTCACATAGATGGTGACCTCCCGGTCGCAGTTGTCGGTGTTGCGGACCGTCTCCAGGGAGCCCTTGACGAAGAACAGCTCGTAGCTCTCCTTCCGGGTCCGGTTGATCTTGTATTCAAAGTCCGCATTATAGGACTTCAGGTGTTCGATAATGGTATTCATCCCAGCTTCGCCCTCGCTTTCACACAGGGACCGCCGTCGCTGACGCGGACCCATTCCTTATAGCCCTTGCCGCACATGCCCGCGCCCACGATCTTGCAGTCGCTGCTCACCATGGAGATGGATTTGAGCAGATCGGGCACGTAGCCGGAGATGATGACAGGGGAGAACCAGTTATCGGTGAGCTTGCCGTCCTTGATCTCAATGGCGTACTTCGCCACGCACTGGATGGCCCAGTTTTTGGGGTCCTCCATGCCGTTGTCGCACTCGCAGACATAGTAGCCGTGGTCGATGGAGGCGATCATATCCTCCAGGCGGTCCTTGCCCGGCTCGATGAAGGTGTTGGTCATCCGGGCGTAGGCCTTCCGGCGGGAGGACTCTCTTCTGCCGTTGCCGGTGGGGGCGGTGCCCAGCTCCAGGGCGGAGGAGAGGTCGGAGATGCCCGTGACCAGGATGCCGTCCTTGATGATCTGGGTATCACCGGCCAGAACGCCCTCGTCGTCGAAGAAGTAGCTGCCCGCGCTGACGCAGGATGCGGCACCGTCTTTCATGTTGACGATGGGGGAGGCAACGTATTTGCCAACATACTCCTTCGCCAGGGCCCGGTCCTTGACGAACATGTCCATCTCCACGCCGTGGCCGAAGGCCTCGTGGCAGATCAGGCCGGTCATGTGGGTGTCGGTAACGATGTCGTACTCGCCGGGGACCATGGGCTTGGCGGTGGTCAGCATATGGGCGGTGTGCAGGACCTCCTCCACCACGCCGGGCAGCTTCTCCAGCACGGCGGCGATGGTCGGCTCGTTCTCGCCGGAGCCAAACTGGACGGTCTGGTCATTCTCCCGCCAGATCACGCTGACCATGCCGTTGACCCAGGCGTAGCTCTGGTCCAGCTCCCGGTTCTCGGAGACGAAAAGCTTGCTCGTCTCCATGGTGTAGATGCCCACGCTGGTGTTCAGCAGGTTCTCGCTTTTGGCATTGATGCGGTCGCGCAGCTCCTTGCAGTAGTCCAGCAGCTGCTCCTCGCTGTAGCGGTCCAGGTCGCTTTCCCGGCAGAAGCTCTTGACCAAAGGCTCATCGGACAGGTCATGGATGCCGATGGGCTTCAGCTGCAGGGCCTTGCTGAAGCGGAAGCTGCGGTGGATCTCATCCACCAGGACGCCCAGATCCCCGCGGATGTCGTCCAGGGAGTATTCATAGAAAACGCCGTCCCCGGCGACCTTGACCACGAAGCCGCACTCGGTGTCCATGCCGGAGGCGATGTTGGTCAGACGGTTGTTTGCACTCACGGTCCGGGCTTTGACGTCCACGCCCAGGACGCTGACATAATCATAGGTCTTCTTCAGCTCGGTGACCAGGGCCCTTGCATCGGCCCGGCGGGACTGAAGAAATTCAGAAAAAGACATATTGCACCCTCTTTGCTCAGAATTGTCTGTGGTAGATTATATCCGTGGTAGGGACATCTGTCAACGACAAAAGGTTACAGCTTTGCTTTACAGTTGGCAGAATTATGATATAATGGATGCAAAATCAACTTTACGAGGTGACGAAAATGGAAGGATCGATCTTAAGGCCCGCTGCGGAGCAGCGCTATGCCCAGGAGCTGGCCGCCCTGGAAAAATGGGACGCAGGCAACCGCAAGCCCCAGGGCTGGCGTCTGTCGCCGAAGGCGGTGCGGCTGTTCATCCTGGGCAGCAGGACGCCCATTGAGGGGGTGCCCATCCGGAAGAAATATCTGGGCAACGACGCTCTGGTGGAGCGGTGCATCATCACCCTGGCGGGCAACCGGGGCCTGATGCTGGTGGGCGAGCCCGGCACGGCGAAGACCATGCTCTCGGAGCTGCTGACCGCCGCCATCTCTGGCTGCTCCACCAACACGGTCCAGGGTACCGCGGGCACCACCGAGGACATGATCAAATATTCCTGGAACTATGCCATGCTGCTGGCCAAGGGACCCTGCCGGGAGGCGCTGGTGCCCTCGCCCCTGCATGTGGGCATGGAAAAGGGCATCCTGACCCGGTTCGAGGAGATCACCCGTACCCCCGCCGAGGTCCAGGACAGCCTGATCAGCGTTCTCAGCGACAAGGTCCTGAATATCCCCGAGCTGGGGGACGGAGGACTGCTGTTCGCAAAGCCCGGATTCAACGTCATCGGTACCGCCAACACCCGGGACAAGGGCGTCAATGAGATGTCCAGCGCCCTGAAGCGCCGGTTCAATTTTGAAACGGTCCAGCCTGTCCGGGATGTTGCCCTGGAGAAGCAGATCATCCTCAGCGAGGTCCGCTCCCTGGCCGATGCAGCCGGCATCGACCGGCCCCTGGACGAGGAGGCCGCCGAGCTGCTGGCGACCACCTACCATGAGCTGCGGGAGGGCGTCTCCGCAGAGGGCACCCGCATCGAAAAGCCCAGCTGCGTCATGTCCACCGCCGAGGCCATCTCCGTCTATTATCAGACCCTCATGGGGGCCTGGTACTACGGAGACGGCACCATGGACCCAAAGAGTCTGGTCGACAATCTGGTGGGCGCGGTGGCCAAGGAATCGAACGAGGATCTGGATAAGATCGCAAATTACTTTTCCGCAGTTGTCCGGGAAAAGGCACGTCGGGAGGGCGGCGCATGGAAAACCTATTACGAGGCGAGAAGCCGTCTGAAGTGATCCCCTTTGACCTGGGTGCGCCCATCGTCTATTTTCCCATCCGGCACCACAGCCCGGTCTGCGCCTGGCATCTGGAGCGGGTCATCGAATCATATCGGCCCGAGTGCATCCTGGTGGAGGGTCCGGAGAACGCCAATGAGCTGATCGGCGTGCTGTCAGATCCGGATACCGTCGCGCCGGTGGCTCTGTACTACGCCTGCCGGGACGAGGGCAGGCTCCTGTCCGATGAGGAGGAGCCGGGGACCTGGCGGTGCTACTATCCCTTCCTGGATACCTCGCCGGAGCTGGTGGCCCTGCGCGCTGCCCGTCGGCTTGGAATCCCGGGGAGCTTCATCGACCTGAGCTACGCCGATATCCTGCTGGCGACGAAGGCGGCCCGGGGCCTGAGGTCCATGGAGGAAAAGCTCAGCTACGCCTCCGACCGGTATCTGGCCCAGAGCCGCTTTCAGCAGCGGCTGTGTGAGAGGGCAGGTCTGCGCAGCTTCGAGGAATTCTGGGAGAAATATTTCGAGATCGAAGGCATGGCCCTGTCCGGAGAAGCCTTCGTCCATTTGATGAATACCTACTGCCTGCTCACCCGGCTCGATACGCCGGAGGTGGAGCTTTCCGAGGACGGCTGCTATGCCAGGGAGGCCCACATGGCCCGTCGCGTCGAAGAAGCGGCGAAGGTATACAGGCGCGTTCTGGTGGTTGCGGGCGGTTTTCATATCGCGGGACTGCTGAAGCCGAAGCAGCAGCCGCCGGAGCTGAAAAAATACCCGAAGCTCCACCAGTCCGTCTATCCCATGCGCTACTCCATGACCGCCGCGGACGCCCTGAACGGCTACGCCAGCGGCATGCCCTCGCCGGGCTTCTATCACCGCATCTGGCAGGAGCTGCATGGGGAGCAGCCGGAAAACGCCTGGGAGACGGTCCTGCTGGATGAGCTGGTCCGGACCGGACGGCGGCTGCGGAAACAGGGAGAGAATATCTCCGCCTTTGATGAGACCTGCGCCATGGATATGGCCCAGGGTCTGGCCCAGCTGCGGGAAAAGCGGCGTCCGGGTCTTTATGAGCTGCAGGACGCGGTCCTGGGCTCCTTCGTCAAGGGGGAGGCCAGTCTGTCGGGGCTGGAACCCATGCGCATCCTGCGGGAGCTGACCACGGGCAATGGTCTGGGAAGTCTGGCGGCCGGTGCCCTGGTGCCGCCGCTGACCAAGGATTTTGAAGCCCAGTGCGCCGCCTTCCGGCTGAAGCTAGATCCGGGCACCAAACAGACCGCGACCCTCTCCATCTTTTCGGAGCCGAAGCACCGGGAGATCAGCCGCTTTCTGCACCGGACGGAATTTCTCGACTGCGATTTCGCAAAGCGGACCCGCGGTCCGGATCTTTTGCAGAACCGGGACCGGAACCTGATCCGGGAGAGCTGGGAATACCGCTGGAGTACCGCGGTGGACACGGCGCTGATCGAGCATGCCGTCTCCGGCGGTACCGTCCGGGAGGCCTGCGTTACCGAGCTGCGCAGCCGGATGGCAGCGGCCCAGCGCTCCGAGGAGGGCGCGGAGCTTCTGCTGAAGGGCTTTCTGATGGGCCTGGGGGACAGCGCCGGTGCTATGGCTGCCCGGATGGACGCGCTGCTCATAGCTGACGGCGATTTTTCGTCCCTGTGCAATGCCTGCGCCCACCTGTACCGGCTCCACCAGTGGAAGGACCAGTACGGCGAAGCGGGAAAAATGACGGAGGAGCTGCTCCTCAGCCGGGCCTTCGACCGGGTGGTGCAGCTGCTGCCCGCCATGCACACCGTGGACGACCGGGGGCTCCATGAGGTCCAGGAATCTGCGATGCTTTTGTATCAGCTGACGCTGCAGCCGGATCTTGCGGACCGGCAGCCCCGATTCCGGGAGGCCCTGGAAATGCTGGTTTCCATGGACCCCATCCATCCGGGGCTCCACGGCGCGGCCCTGGGACTGATCTACGGCATGGACCC
>JAFQSI010000256.1 GCA_017409645.1 Oscillospiraceae bacterium
CAGGCTCTTCTTGCGGGTACGGGTAGAGCCGAAGCGGCTCATGAAGTTCACAAAGTGGGGGAAAATGATCTCCCGGTCAGTAAGGTCCTCCATCCACTCGGGCTTCCACTCCAGGGAGATAAAGCCGTCGTAGTTGATGGAACTCAGGGCCCGCATCATGTCGGAAACGGGCAGGGTGCCCTCGCCGATGAGGTTGTAGCTGCCGTCGTCATCGGAGTCCCGCAGGTGGACATGGCGGACATAGGTGCCCAGATTCTTGATGGTGGCGTCGGCGCTCTCGCCGAAGTCCCGGTAGGGGTGGTGCATATCCCACAGGGCACCCAGATAATCGCTGGCATACTGCTCCAGGAAGCTGCGCAGCCGGGCTGTGTCGGCGAAGATGCCGCTGGTCTTGATCAGGATGCACACACTGCGCTCCTCGGCCAGGGGCAGCAGGGCGTCCATGTTCCGGCGGAGCAGCTCCGCGCCCTCGGCATCGTCCCGGGAGGCCCAGCAGGAAACGTAGGGGACCTGGGATTCCTGGGCGGTGCGGATCAGTCCGGCCGCCAGGTCGCCGTCGGCGATGCTCATGGTCAGGTCCAGGGAGCTGTCCAGGCAGGGGATGGCCAGCTTCCGGTCCCGCAGCTGCCGGACGGTGGCGGCCAGACGGTGGGGATGGAAGGGGCCGCCCTTGCCGGTGAGGGCGGGGGATTTGAAGAGGTTGTAGACCTCGATGCCGGTGAATTTCATTTCCCCGGCGGTGTCGAGCAGGGTGTCCCAGCTCAGATCGTTCCAGCCGCGGGTGGAAAAGGAGAGTTTCATACGGTTTCCTCCTCATAGACGATTTTGTTCAGTGCGTTGATGTAGGCCAGGATGCCGGAGCCGATGATGTCGGTGGAGATGCCCTGACCGGAATAGACCTTGCCGGAAGAGCGGAGCTTGACGATGGTCTGGCCCATGGCCTCCCGGCCCTGGGTGACGGACTGGATCTGGAAATCGTCCAGCTCGTAGTGGCGGCCGGTGATCTGCTCGATGGCCAGGAAGGCGGCGTCGATGGGGCCGTCGCCCAGGGATACACCGGAGAGCTGTTTGCCGTCCCGGACCATGCGGACATGGGCGGTGGCGGAGATGGTGTTGCCCGCGGTGACCACGAAGGACTCCAGCGCATAGGTGGCGGGGACCTGCATGGCGGCGTTGGCCACGATGGCGTCCAGCTCCCGGGCGGTGATCTTCTCCCGCTTGGCGGCGATGCTGCGGAAGGCGGCGTAGACCCGCGCTCCGTCCTCGTCGCTCAGGTCATAGCCCAGGGTGGCGGCCACCTTCAGCACAGCGCTCAGGTCATCGTGGGCGGTCAGGAAGATGTCGCCGGTGTCCTCCCGGACGCCGTTGTCGAAGGGGGAGGTGTCGCTGCGGCCGGTGCGGCACATCCAGGCGATCCGGTCGGTGATGCGCTTCATCTGGGTGGTCCGGACGGTGCAGGCGGCGTTGTAGTATTCGCCCTTGGCACCCAGGACCTTGGCCACGTTGGGCAGGGACACGTTGTCCAGCCGGTAGGCGGCAGCCTTGATCTCCCCGGCGCCGTAGCGGATGGCGGCGAAGGCGCAGGAGTCGGCCATGGACAGCTGATCGGAGCAGCTGACGCCCAGCGTCACATTTTTCAGCTCGGGGACATTTTCATAGAGGGAGCGGATGAAGGCGGTGAACTCGTTGGGGAGCATGGCACCGGCGGTGTCGCAGACGGTGACGGTCTTTGCTCCCGCGGCGATGGCGGTGCGGACGGCGTCGTAGAGGAAGGCAGGGTCGCTTCTCGTTGCGTCATCGGCGATGAATTCCGTGTCGCAGCACAGGGCGGCGCAGGCGGAAACGGTGTCCCGGATGGCAGCCAGCATGGCGTCGGGCTTCTTGTGGAACAGGTACTCCATCTGAACGGGGCTGACGGCGGCGCAGATCTGGAGCCGGGGCTTCTTCGCTTCCTTCAGGGCGCTCCAGGTCAGCTGCACGCTCTCGGCGTTCAGGGCCACGGGAACGGCCACGACGCTCTCCCGGACCGCTGCGGCCACGGACTTGACCCGCAGGGAGTCGATCCTGGCCTCCTGGATGGGCTCCAGCTCGATGACATCCACGCCCAGCTTGTCGAGGAGCTTGGAGATCTCGATCTTCTCCCGGAAGGTCAGGGAGATGTCGGGCCCGGTCTGCTTCATGGTCACATCACTGATTTTGATCTTGTTCATAATGGTTGCTCCTTTTCCAAACGATAGAGATAAGATCGTAGGGAACGCCGTCCCCTACGGGATTTGTGAATATCGGGGAAACAAAAAGCCCCCGGAGCCGTATGGCTCCAGGGGCGAATCGATGATCCGTGGTACCACCCTGGTTGCCTCCCGTGGGGAGGCCGCTTCGGGCTCTGACAAGCCCTATCTCTGTAACGGGAGAACCCGTGTCCCATTACTGGAAGCGCCGCTTCGTTTACGGGACCGACTCAGGAACCAGACCTCCGGGCCATCAGCACCGGTTCACACCGACCACCGGCTCTCTGAAGCGTCACGGCAGGGAGGATTTTTCCTTCGCTGTCTTTGCACTATATACAATTGACATTAAAGCACAAACACATCCGTTTGTCAATCGGATTGTGGCCAGAAAATGTATACAAATATACAGCCTTAAATTCTCCTCCATTTTGTGAAACAAGAAGGATTGACTTTTCCACTGGGCCGTGCTAAAGTTATGAACACAATATGAATTGCAAAGGCATTGACGAAGACGGTCCGGCATCCCGACCTTACAGAGAGTCAGCGTTTGGTGGAAGCTGACAGGAAGGCGCCGGTTACGATCACTTCCGAGCCGGTACGCCGAGCGTGAGCCAGGCGCACCCGTGACTCCTACGTTACAGGGATAGGACTTGTTGGAGTCCGAAGGGGCGGCTTTGGGCCGCAATTTGAGTGGTACCGCGGGTATTGTTTTTGCTCGTCTCAAGAAGAAGGTTTCTTCTTGGGGCGATTTTTTTATTTTCCAGTCTTGCCTCCCCCACCGGGGGAGGGGAACCGCGAAGCGGTGGAGGGGGTGTACCTCCAATGGAAGGACACTCCCCCAGTCAGCTTCGCTGACAGCCCCCTCTGAGAGGGGGCCAAGAAGATCAACAAATTTTATCAAAGAAAGGAATGATCTTATGAGCAGCCAGAACCCTGCAACCCAGCTGATGGAGGTGGCAAA
>JAFQSI010000257.1 GCA_017409645.1 Oscillospiraceae bacterium
CTTTTTCCCTGCCAGCTCCAGGCAGCTGCGGTAGCAGCGCTCCAGGAGCTGCTCCTCCCCTGCCCCGCCGCCCTGCCACTGAGGTCCGACGGTGTGGATGACATATTTCGCCGGAAGATTGAAGCCGGGCGTCACGGCGGCCTCGCCCACGGCCATGGGACCGATGGCCTTCCGGGCCTTCAGAAGCTCCGGTCCCGCGGCGGCGTGGATCCCGGCGTCCGTTCCGGCTCCGATGACCGGCCGGGGGTTCGCGGTGTTGACGATGGCGTCGGCGCAGACCTGTACGATGTCGTTTCGGATGATCTCAAAGGGCATTTACAGCACCTCCTTCAAGGATGCCAGCTGATGTGCCCGGGTCTTCACCTCGGAGTGACCGCTGATGCAGTGGGTAAAGTCCAGGCCCTCCAGCAATTGCAGATAATCCCGGACCTTCTCCGGGTCGTATTCCAGCGCGTCGGTGGCGGCGGTAAAACTGCCCTCCACCTCGATGTCACATTCCCAGCTCAGACCGTACAGATCCTTGCAGTTGCTGTCGCCCAGGAGGACGAAGCGGTCTTCGGGCACATAGCAGATGACGGAGTCAGATGAATGGGGCCCCTTTGCGTGGATCAGCTCGCAGGTCACGCCCCCCAGATCCAGGGTCAGCCGTCCGTCGAATACGATGTCCGCTCCCACCACCCGGATCTTCGACCGGTCGGGATACTCCCGTTTGATCATATCGGAGCAGAAGGCGATCTCCTCGCCCGCATCGATCCGGCGCTGCATGGCGTCGTCGTCCCACTGCCAGCGCGCCATTTTCCGCAGCTGTGCGTCCGTCTCCCGGCCAGCGATCACCTCCGCGCCCCAGAAGGCCGTGCCGAAGCTGTGGTCCCAGTGCCAGTGGGACAATGCCGCATAGTCGGGCATGGGCAGCCCCGCCTCCTCCAGCTCCTGTTTCAGAAGAAGCGTATGGGCCTCGGAATTCCCGGCGTCGAAGAGCAGCGCCCGCCGCTGTCCCCGGATGAGGCCGATGTTGGGCCGGTCCGTGTAATGCTGATATTTCCGGATGAAGATGTGCTGCGAAACCTGTTCAAACATACGCCACGCTCCCTGTTGTCCTTACTATTTATTATCATGCTTATCAACTTAGCTCAGCATGAGCAGAAAGCGACTCTTGGCCCCCTCTCAGAGGGGGCTGTCACCGCCCCAGGCGGTGACTGGGGGAGTGTCCTGCCATTGGAGGTACACCCCCTCCACCGCTTACGCGGTCCCCATCCCCATCGGGGGGAGGCAAGAAGGTGCGTTGCTGACTTAGCCGATAAGCGTATCTATTATTAATATAGTAGCACGCTTTCCGGAAAAAGCAAGCGGCCCGGTTTTCTCCCTGCCGGTCGGAGATTTTTTGTCAAAGGAAATTGAATTGTCCCGCTCTGTGTGGTACAGTATGTTCAAACCGCAAAGCCCGGCGTTGCTTTCGTAAAAATTCATCCCGAGGAGGATCACTATGGAAAAGTACATCATGGCGCTCGACTCCGGCACCACCTCCAACCGCTGCATCCTGTTCAACGAATCCGGTGAGATGGTGTCCGTGGCCCAGAAGGAATTCACCCAGTACTTCCCCAAGCCCGGCTGGGTCGAGCATGACGCCAACGAGATCTTCGATACGCAGCTGGAGGTGGCCAGGAAGGCCATGGACAACATCGGCGCCACCGCTGCCAACATCGCGGCCATCGGCATCACCAACCAGCGCGAGACTACCATCGTCTGGGACAAGCTCAGCGGCGAGCCCGTGAGCCGGGCCATCGTCTGGCAGTGCCGCCGCACCTCCGAATACTGCGACAGTCTGAAGGACAAGGGTCTGACCGACGCCTTCCGGGCCAAGACGGGACTGGTCATCGATGCCTACTTCTCCGGCACCAAGCTCCGCTGGATCCTGGAGCATGTCCCCGGTGCCCGGGAAAAAGCCGAACGGGGTGAGCTGCTCTTCGGCACCGTGGAGACCTGGCTGATCTGGAAGCTGACCCAGGGCCGGGTTCATGTAACGGATTATTCCAATGCATCACGGACCATGCTGTTCAATATCAACACGCTGCAGTGGGATCAGGAGATTCTGGATCAACTGCAGATTCCCGAAGCCATGCTGCCTCAGGTGAAGCCTTCCAGCTGTGTTTATGGCTATACGGATCCGTCCCTGCTGGGCGGTTCCATTGCCATTGCCGGTGCAGCCGGTGACCAGCAGGCGGCATTATTTGGTCAGACCTGTTTCCGGCCCGGTGAAGCGAAGAATACTTAAGGCACGGGCTGCTTCCTGCTGATGAACACCGGTTCCCAGCCTGTGTTCTCCGACAATGGTCTGGTGACC
>JAFQSI010000258.1 GCA_017409645.1 Oscillospiraceae bacterium
ATGAAGGGGGCCAGACCCGTGGTGAAGAGCATGGCATTGGTCCTGGAGCCCAGCTTTTCACCCTTGACGATGCAGTGCAGGACCACGCCCAGGATGGTGGGCCAGATGTTCAGGATGTGGATGCCCCAGGAGCCGAAGCCCACGGTCAGCAGCGTCACCAATGTGGCGGCGTTGTTGGCCTGACGGCCGGGGATGCAGTACAGCGCTGTGCAGATCAGACCCACCAGACCCATATTCAGGAAGGTGGCCGCATAGCCGCCCACAGAGAAAAAGTTGGTGGCGGCCTTGGTGGGGCTGTTCAGGATGCGCCAGAGTCCGGACAGCATCTGCCCACGGTCGGGCATGAATCCGGCGGCCACCAGAAAGCTCAGGGAAAACAGGGTGAAGAAAATGGCAAGAAAGTGGTCCTCGGACAGTTTGGTGCGTTTTTTCATGGGGCGGCTCCTCACAGATGGTTTTCAATAATTTTACCATATCTTAGCCAAAAAGTCCAGAAAAAAAGTGGAACAGCCAATTTTTGGCTGTTCCAAATGGGATTATTGGGGTTCCATTCCCCGGCGCTCACGCTTGGTCCGGAAATGGCGCTCCAGGGAGGGGACCATCAGCAGGCACACCAGGGCCGCGGTGAAGCCGCCGTTGTACAGGCACATACCGCCGTGGAGCTGGGGGACGGTGGTGACCATGCAGAAATGAGCCGTGGCGGCGCAGAAGCCGTAGAACCAGCCGTATTTGTCGGAGATGGGACTCAGACCGTTGGCGTAGCACAGTCCCACAATGATGGACTGGCTGTGCAGATACTGGACATATTCGCCGCCCACCAGGGGGGCGATCCGCTGGAACAGCTGGGAGGCCATGGAGTAGCCCAGGGTGATGGGCCAGATGTTGCCCGGATGGGAGCCGGAATTGCAGGTGGAGAGCATGCAGAAGATGACGCCGAAGGTGACGCCGTTGAACTCCGCGCCGATGAGGTTGTAGTACAGCAGGATGTACAGGCCGTACAGGCCCACATTCATCAGCATGGTGGCATTGCCGTAGGTGGCGGAGAAATTCACCACCGGGTCCGGATCCGTCAGGAGCTTCCAGTAATCCCGCCAGGTGCAGCCCATCAGAAGGGCGGCCAGGACAAAGCCGGAGAACAGCGCGAGACAGAAGCCGTTGACGATCACGGGATCCGCAAAATGCAGCTCTCCCACGGCCTCGGGGATACTGACGCCGGGGGCCTTATACAGGATGCCGTGGAGGAAGAAGGCCGTCATGCCCACGGGCAGGGCCGCGGAATAGAGGGCGAAGCCCTTGTGGATCTTCGGGGAGTTGTCCAGGCCCGCGGGCAGGAAGAAGCCCGCGAAAATGCCCACCGCCAGGGCCAGCACCACGCCGCCCGGGGTGAAGCCCACCGGCTCGGCGTTGGGATAGCGGACCATCAGCTCGGAGATGAAGGGGGCCAGACCGGTGGAGAAGAGCATGGCGTTGGTGTGGGTGCCGAGCTTCTCCCGCTTGACGATGCAGTGCAGGACCACGCCCAGCATCGTCGGCCACATGTTCAGGATGTGGATGCCCCAGGAGCCGAAGCCGGTGGTCAGGATGGTGACCAGGGTGGCGGCGTGATTGGGCCGCTCGCCGGGCAGGCAGTAAAGCAGCGTGCAGACCAGACCCACCAGTCCCATGTTCAGGAAGGTGGCCGCATAGCCGCCCAGGGAGAAAAAGTTGGTGGTGGCCTTGGTGGGGCTGCTCAGGATCCGCCACAGGCCCGGCAGCATATCCGCCCGGTCAGGCATGACAAAGGCGGCCAGCAGAAAGCTCAGGCTGAAGGCTGCGAAGAAGAGCTTCAGAAAATCGCGTTCGGGCAGTTGGTTCAATCGTTTCATGGGCACCTCCGGGGAAGTGGAAAAGAATTACCCTTATTATAGCGCGTTTCCGGAAAAATGCAAATGCAAAGCGTTTTTGGGCGAAAAAAGACCCGCACCGGAGGACCGGTGCGGGCCGCAGGGGCTTATTTTGCGGAAGCAGTTTCCGCCTTGGCGAATTTCTCCAGCACGGGCACCAGCAGGACGCAGATGACCGCGGCGGTGAAGCCGCCGTTGTACAGACAGAAGCCGCCGTGCATATTGGGCACGGAGGTGACCAGCAGGAAGTGCATCACAGCGCTGATCATACCGGCGAACCAGCCGTACTTGGAGCAGATGGGGCTCAGGCCGTTGGCGAAGCACAGGCCGATGGCGATGGCCTGGGCGTTGATGGTCATGGCGTAGGTGCCGCCGGCCAGCTGGGAGAGCCAGCCGAAGCCGTAGGAGCCCACCACATAGCCCAGCATGATGGGCCAGACATTGCCGGGATGGGAGCCGGAATTTGCCGTGCAGAGCATGCAGAAGATGATGCCGAAGGTCACGGAGTTGAAGCTGGCGCCGATCAGGTTGTAGTAGGCCAGGATGAACAGGCCGAAAACGCCCACGTTCATCAGGAAGACCTCCTTGCCCAGGGTGCCGGAGATGTTGGCAACGTGGGGCCGGGTGGTTAGCAGCTTCAGATACTGCCCGGGCTTGCAGCCCATGGCCAGGGCCAGGACGACGCACAGACCGAAGACGATGATGCAGAAGAGGTTGACGATGCCCTGGTCGGCCACGGTCATGTCGGTGGGAGCGCCGGGCAGATCGACGCCGATGGTCTTATACAGGGTGGCGTTCAGGAAGAAGGCGATGAAGCACACGGGCACGGCGGCGGAGTAGATGTCCATGCCCTTGTGGACCGCGGGGGCGTGGCCCAGGCCAGCGGGCAGCATGAAGCCGATGAACAGGCCCACCAGCACGGTGACGAGCAGACCGGCGGCGCTGAAGCCCACGGCCTCAGCATTGGGGTAACGGACCAGCAGGTCGGTGATCAGGGGGGCGATGCCGGTGGAGAACATCATGGCGTTGCAGGCACCGGACAGCTTTTCCTTCTTCACCAGGTAGTAAAGGGCCACACCGGCGAAGGTGAACCAGACATTCAGCACGGTGATGCCCCAGGCGCTGAAGCCCACGGTCAGCAGATAGGCCAGGGTGGAGACGTTGTTGGCGGTGCCCTTCAGCACGATGAACAGGCCCAGGCAGATGAAGCCCACCAGACCCATGTTCAGGAAGGTGGCGGCGTAGCCGCCCAGGTGGAAGTAGTTGGTGGTGATCTTGCCGGGCTGGCTCATGATCTGCCAAAGACCGGAGAAGGCATTGGCCCGGTCGGGCATCAGGAAGGCCGCGATGACGAAGGCGGCGCTCATGAGGCCCATGAACAGCTTCAGGAAGCTGCTCTCATTCATGGATTTGAGTTTGTTCATTTGCTACACCTCTAAGTAGGGTAATCTCTTGGCCCCCTCTCAGAGGGGGCTGTCAGCGGAGCTGACTGGGGGAGTGTCCGATCAATGGAAGCACACTCCCTCCACCGCTGCGCGGTCCCCCTCCCTCAAGGAGGGAGGCAAGAATTGTGTTAAAAAAGGGCGATTCAGCGCCGTGATAGTCACTGAATCGCCCAGACGGTCGGCATTTACGCTCCTGCACTCCACAGCGGTGGACCGCTACATTCCGTCAGTCATGCAGGAGGGGGTATGTACTCAGGCGCGCTCAGCGGCCTCGACCACGTGCTTCATCAGCACGGTGGTGGTGACGGCACCGACGCCGCCGGGGACGGGAGTGATGGCCTCGACGATGGGCTCGACCTCGTCGAAGACGCAGTCGCCGGACATGCCGCCCTTGCCCTTGGAGGTGATCTTCTCGGGGTTCCAGTTCATGGAGACGTCGATGACGATCTGGCCCTCGCGGACGAAGTCGCGGGTCAGGGAGTTCAGAACACCGGCGGCGGTGACGATGATGTCAGCGCCCTTGCAGATTTCGGCGGTGTTGACGGTCTTGGTGTGGCAGACGGTGACGGTGGCGTTCTTACCCATCAGCATCATGGCAGCGGGCTTGCCCACGACCAGGGAGCGGCCGATGACGACGGCGTTCTTGCCCTTGCAGTCGATGCCGTAGTGGTCCAGGATCTCCATGCAGGCGGCGGGGGTGCAGGGGGCGAAGCCCAGGTCCTTGGCGCCCTCGAAGACACCGGCGTTGGACAGGTGGGTCATGGAGTCCACGTCCTTCTGGGGAGCCAGACGGTTGCAGATCTCCTCCAGGTCGCCCTTCAGGTGCTTGGGCAGGGGACGGAACATCAGGCAGCCGTGGACGGAAGCATCGGCGTTGACCTCGTCGATGACGGCCAGCAGCTCTTCCTTGGTGGTGTTCTCGGGCAGGATGTAGTTCTTGACCTCAACGCCCACCTCGGCAGCGCGCTTGGTGGCGCCCTTCTCGTAGCTCAGGTCGGAGGGATTCTCGCCCAGACGGATGATGCCCAGGGTGGGGACGACGCCCTTCTCCCGCAGGGCAGCGGTACGATTCTGCAGGGAAGCGACGAGAGCCTCGTTGACTTCCTTGCCAAGCAGTCTCTTAGCCATAGTAATAATCTCCTTTTGTAGATAAAGTGCTGAGTTCTGAGTGCTGAGTGCTGAGTGATGGCGCACAATTCAGCACTCAGCACTCTGCACTATGCACTTTTACTTACACGCCGAAGCCGGCCTTGACGGTATTGAAGATCTCGTCGGCGATGGCACCGTACTCGGCCAGCATGGTCAGAGCCTTGGTGTTCATCTCCTCGGCGACCTCGCGGTTCTTCAGAGTCTTGGTGTTGATGAAGACGTTCAGGGAAGCGGCCTGCAGGGCGGCCTTGCAGCAGACAGCGCCGCAGCCGGCGTCGGAGACGGCCAGACGGGAGCCCTTGTCAGCGAAGACCTTGATGTAGCCGATGGCCTCGCAGCACAGCTCCATGATCTTCATGGGGGTGGAGCAGGCGATGATGGTGGCGTCCTCCATGATCTTGTCCCGGTTGGGATCGTCCTTGGGGATGCCGTAGGCCTTGGCCAGGGGCAGGAAGTTGACCTCGTCAGCCTCGACCTGGTTCAGCAGCTCGGTCTGCAGAGCGTCGCACTTTGCCTTCAGCTCGATGATCTCGGCCTCGACAGCGGCATACTTCTTCTTGCCGACGGTCAGGGAGCCGACCATGTTGCCCAGAGCGGTGCCGATGGCGCCGACCAGAGCGGCAGCGCCGCCGCCGCCGGGGGCGGGAGCGTCAGAGGCCAGAACGGTAACGAATTCGCGGCAGGATGCCAGAGTCATATCCATAGTGTTGTTCTCCTTTGTATCGATATCCGTTGTATCGTGAACGGAATGCGTGAAAAAGCACAGGCAGAAGCCTGCCTGTGCTTTCGGGGATCAATTAGAACAGGCCGGAAACCTTGCCGGTCTCGACATCGACGTCGACACGGCGGTAAGCGGGGTCAGCAGCGGTGCCGGGCATCATGGAGATGGTACCAGCCATGGGGCACAGGAACTTAGCGCCGCCGTACTCCAGGATGTCGCGGACGAACAGACGCCAGCCGGTGGGAACGCCCTTCTTGGTGGGATCGTCGGACAGGGACAGGTGGGTCTTGACCATCATGGTGCAGTAGTCAGCGTACTTGGGATCGGACTCGAAGCGCTTGGCCTTCTCGACAGCCACGGGAGCCCAGTCGAC
>JAFQSI010000259.1 GCA_017409645.1 Oscillospiraceae bacterium
CTGCTGCCGAAAGGCAGCAGCCACAGCATATGAAACGGTATCTGTAGGGGAGGGTCATGACCCTCCCGCCGAAATTCGCAGAATTTCGGATTTCCTGAAGGGAAATAAACAGGTTTGCGCCTGACGGCGAGTGATTTTGCTGGGCAAAATCACCGGGAGGGTCATGACCCTCCCCTACGGTTTCGATGCGGGTTTCAATCCTCCAAAACCAGCTTATCCACGCCGGACTGGCGGAATTCCTCCATGTACCGGTCCATTCTTCCGATGATCTCGTCGTAGTTGTCGTCGGTGATGTCCGGGTACTCCATGTCCCGGCGGCTTAATTCCTCGGCCAGGATCTCGTAGAAGACCGCGTCCTCGTAGCAGGCGATGGCCTCGTGGATGCCGCCCTCGGCGTAGGCCCGGGAGGGGATCTCCTCGCCCTGCCAGCTTTCCACCAGGGCCTGAAGCTTGGTGCCCCGGCACAGGCCGAAGAGCTTGCTTTCGATGGCGTCGTAGTCGCGGAACCGGTCATCGCCCCGGATGGAGTTGAGGACCCAGTTTCCGATGTAGACCAGGTCCAGAAGATAGCGGAATTCCTTGCCAGTCAGATCGATTTGCATGGTGATTCCCTCCTTCCATTTGAGATAGTGTCCCTATTATAGCACGAAGGACCGGAATTTCCAGTCCTATTTTGTAAAAATACCAATAACTTGCCTCCCCCTCAGGGGGGGACCGCGAAGCGGTGGTGGGGGTGTACCTCCAATGGTAGGACACTCCCCCAGTCAGCTTCGCTGACAGCCCCCTCAGAGAGGGGGCCAAGATAGAAGAAATTATACTTCGAAACGAGGTTTCCAAATATGAAAAAGCTGAATGTCTGCATTCTCTTCGGCGGCATGAGCCCGGAGCATGAGGTCTCCCTGCGATCCGCCGAATCCGTTCTGAATACCATTGACAAGGAAAAGTACAACGTCTACCCCGTGGGCATCACCAAGGACGGCGACTGGATCTGGTTCAAGGGCACCGACTACGCCATGCTCCCCGCCGGAGTCTGGGCGGAGTACCCGGAAAACCGCCGCTGCGCCATCTCTCCCATCCGGGGCCAGGGCCTGCTGTGCTTCGAGGGCGACTGTGTGGTCCGGGAGCATATCGACGTGGTCTTCCCCGTGATGCACGGTGAAAACTGCGAGGACGGCGCCATGCAGGGCCTGCTGAAGCTGGCGGGCATCCCCTATGTGGGACCCCATGTGTCCGCCTCCGCCGTGGCCATGGACAAGACCCTGACCAAGCTGGTCATGGACAACGCCGGGATCCCCCAGGCGGCCTGGCAGCTGGTCCGGGGCGGCGAGCTGAAGCACCATCTCGATTCCATTGTGGAGTCCCTGGAGGGCCGCTTCACCTATCCCATGTTCGTCAAGCCCGCGGGCACCGGCTCCAGCGTCGGCGTCAGCAAGGCCGCGAACCGGGAGAATCTGGTGAAGGCTCTGGAATTCGCCGCAAAGTACGACGACAAGATCCTGGTGGAGGAGTTCATCCGCGGCCGTGAGGTCGAGGTCGCTGTCATGGGCAACGACAATCCCGTGGCCTCCATCTGCGGCGAGATCGACTCCGGTGCCGAATTCTATGATTACGAGGCCAAATATGTGACCGACACCTCCACCAGCTATGTCCCCGCCCGGATCAGCGAGGAAGCTCAGGAGCAGGTCCGGGAGCTGGCCGTCAAGGGCTACAAGGCCATCGGCTGTCAGGGCCTGAGCCGTGTGGACTTCTTCGTCTGCTATGATGATGAGCGGATCGTCTTCAACGAGATCAACACCCTGCCCGGCTTCACCTCCATCTCCATGTATCCCAAGCTCTTTGCCGCCAGCGGCATCCCCTACCAGCAGCTCATCGACCAGCTCCTGGAGCTGGCCATGGAGGCCGGCGTATGAGCAGGATCCCCGTCATGCTGAGCATCCGGGGCGTCCAGAATTACCAGGACGCCGAGCCGGACGTCATCGAGCTGACCACCGAGGGCACCATGGAGAAGCAGAAGGAGGTCTGGGAGATCACCTATGAGGAGAGCGACCTGACCGGCCTGGCCGGGACCACCACGGCCTTCCGGGTGGGCCCCCGGGGCGTGGTCCTGAAGCGCACCGGCAAGCTGGAGAACCAGATGATCTTCATGGAGGGCCGCCGCCACGAATCCCTGTACCAGATCGACATCGGCGCCCTGATGATCGCCGTCAAGGCCACCAAGGTCCAAAGCGCCGTCAATGAGCAGGGCGGCACCGTGGACATCCACTATCAGATCGAGATCGAGGATACCGCCATGGGCACAGTGGAGTACCACCTCGATATCCAGCCCGTTTCCTAAACCCAAAGCGCTGTCCCGATAGGGATGGCGCTTTTTTGCCGCTGCGTGCAATTTGCTCTTGTATTGCTGCGTTTTTTGTGATAAACTAAATTGATTTATGATGTGAAAAACCAACATGGAGTGTAAAAATATGTCTGATCTGATCAAAGAAATTTCCCGGCGGCGGACTTTTGCCATCATCTCCCACCCCGACGCCGGTAAGACCACCCTGACCGAAAAGTTCCTGCTCTACGGCGGCGCCATTGCCCAGGCCGGTGTCGTCAAGGGCAAGAAGAATTCCCGTGCCGCCACCTCCGACTGGATGGAGATCGAGAAGCAGCGCGGCATCTCCGTCACCTCCTCCGTCATGCAGTTCCAGTACAACGGCTTCTGCATCAACATCCTGGACACCCCCGGCCACCAGGACTTCTCCGAGGATACCTACCGTACCCTGATGGCTGCTGACTCCGCCGTCATGGTTATCGACGGCGCCAAGGGCGTGGAGCCCCAGACCCGGAAGCTCTTCAAGGTCTGCGCCATGCGCCACATCCCCATCTTCACCTTCGTCAACAAGATGGACCGGGACACCAAGGACCCCTTCGACCTGCTGGACGAGGTCGAGCGGGAGCTGGGCATCGAGACTTACGCCATGAACTGGCCCATCGGCTCCGGCAAGGACTTCCAGGGCGTCTACGACCGCCAGAAGGAGGAGCTGATCTTCTTCACCAGCAACACCGGCAAGCGCAAGGCCGACAAAATGGAGGTCGACCTCTACGATCCCCAGGTGGCTGAGCTGCTGGACTCCGAGAGCAAGCATCAGCAGCTGATCGACGATGTGGAGCTGCTGTCCGCGGGCCGGGAGATGGACATGGAGGCCGTCCGCCACGGCCAGCTGTCCCCCGTGTTCTTCGGCTCCGCTCTGACCAACTTCGGCATCGAGCCCTTCCTGGAGAACTTCCTCCAGCTGACCCCGCCCCCCCTGGCCCGCGTGTCCGACGAGGGCACCGTGGACACCTTCGATCCCAATTTCTCCGCCTTCGTCTTCAAGATCCAGGCCAACATGAACAAGGCCCACCGGGACCGCCTGGCCTTCATGCGCATCTGCTCCGGCAAGTTTGAGCGGGATAAGGAATACTTCCACGTCCAGGGCAAGAAGAAGATGCGCCTGTCCCAGCCCCAGCAGATGATGGCCGCTGAGCGCGAGATCGTGGAGGAGGCCTACGCAGGCGACGTCATCGGCGTCTTCGACCCCGGCATCTTCTCCATCGGCGACACCATCACCGTCCCCGGCAAGAAGTACCGCTACTCCGGCATCCCCACCTTTGCCCCCGAGCATTTCGCCCGTGTTTCCGCCAAGGATTCCATGAAGCGCAAGCAGTTCGTCAAGGGCACCGAGCAGATCGCCCAAGAGGGTGCCATCCAGATCTTCAAGGTCCCCTACTCCGGCATGGAGGAGGTCATCGTGGGCGTCGTCGGTACCCTGCAGTTTGAGGTCTTCCAGTACCGCATGAAGAACGAGTACGGCGTGGATCTGCGGATGGAGTACCTGCCCTATGAGGAGATCCGCAAGATCGACGCCTACAAGGGCGACCTGATGGACCTGAACCTGGGCGGCGACGCCGAGGTCCTGGAGGACTACCACGGCAACAACCTGCTGGTCTATTCCTCCTACTGGGCCATCGATTTCATCAACCGCAGAAACCCCGGTCTGGAAGTCTCCGAGATCGTGGTCGAAGAGGGTTAATCGCATTATGTCAACCGCCGCAGGAAGCTGCGGCGGTTTTTCTCTCTGTAGGGCGCGGGCATGCCCCCGCCGACCAGCTTGCCCAATTGCGCAGGCAGTGTGGTTGCGAACAACCTTCCGCTTCCCCTGTCATTGCGAGCCCAAAGGGCGTGGCAATCCGCATCCCCTGCGATGCTTTGCATCGCCCGGTTCCGGAGGAACCGGAAGAGAACGGATTGCCACGTCGCTTCGCTCCTCGCAATGACAGAGGTAGTCGGAGGCTGGTTGCTCCGTTATACGGGTTCTGTGTATATTTCTCCCGGATATTTGCAAAAAACCTTTGACAACCCGGGGGAAATGTGCTATGTTAACGGAGTACAAGGCAGTGATGAAGACACGCCCCGGTGAAAGCCTCCCAGAGAGGAGCCTTTTTGGTGCAATGGCTCTGTGCGCGGAAACCGGCGGATACCACTTCTGAGCCGCTGATCGGAAATGGTCAGACGGGTGCGCCCGTTAAAGCGCCAATGAGTGACGGCTTACGCCGTAACCAGGGTGGAACCGTGGAATACTTCTGTATCCCACCCCTGATCTTCAGGGGATGGGGTATTTTTTATACCCTCCCCAATGTAAGAGTGCTGAATGCAGAGTGCTGAGTGCTGAATTATTGGCAATCACTCAGCCCTCAGCACTCAGAACTCAGCACTAAAAAACAAGGAGGAACACAACATGGAAAACAACTTCACCTTCGAGAATCCCGAGTACCGCAAGCTGTTCTGGCACACTTCTTCCCATGTGATGGCCCAGGCCGTCAAGCGGCTGTGGCCTGAGGTCCAGCTGGCCATCGGCCCCGCCATTGACGAGGGCTGGTACTACGACTTCGACGCTCCCTTCGCCTTCACCCCCGATCACCTGAAGCAGATCGAGGGCGAGATGAAGAAGATCGTCAAGGAGCGCATCCGTCTCGAGCGCAGCGAGATGTCCCGCGAGGATGCCCTGGCCTGGGCCGACGAGCATAACGAGCCCTACAAGCGGGAGCTGATCGAGGATCTGCCCGCTGATGCCACCATTTCTTTCTACACCCAGGGCGACTTCACCGACCTGTGCGCCGGTCCCCACCTGGACCACACCGGCCGCCTGCGCCACAATGGCTTCAAGCTGACCAAGTCCTGCGGCGCCTACTGGCGCGGCGACAGCAACCGCAAGATGCTGCAGCGCATCTACGGCATCGGCTTCCCCACCAAGGACGAGCTGGACGCCTACCTGAAGCAGCAGGAGGAGGCCCTGAAGCGGGACCACAACAAGCTGGGCCGTGAGCTGGAGTTCTTCACCACCGTGGAGGAGATCGGCCAGGGTCTGCCCATCCTGCTGCCCAAGGGCGCAAGAGTCATCCAGACCCTGCAGCGCTGGGTGGAGGACGAGGAGCAGAAGCGCGGCTACCTGCTGACCAAGACCCCCCTGATGGCCAAGCGGGATCTGTACCGCATCTCCGGCCACTGGGACCACTATCTGGACGGCATGTTCATCCTGGGCGATCCTCATGATGAGGAGAAGGAGTGCTTCGCACTGCGCCCCATGACCTGCCCCTTCCAGTATCAGGTCTACCTGAACCGGGCCCGCAGCTACCGTGACCTGCCCATGCGTTTGGGTGAGACTTCCACGCTGTTCCGCAACGAGGATTCCGGCGAGATGCACGGCCTGATCCGTGTCCGCCAGTTCACCATTTCCGAGGGCCACCTGGTCCTGCGTCCCGACCAGCTGGAGGAGGAGTTCAAGGGCTGCCTGGAGCTGGCCAAGTACTGCCTGGATACCGTGGGCATGCTGGACAAGTGCACCTTCCGCTTCTCCCAGTGGGATCCCAACAACACCGCCAAGTACGAGGGCACTGCCGAGCAGTGGACCGAGGCCCAGCGGATCATGGGTCAGATCCTGGACGATCTGGGCGTGAACTACGAGATCGGTATTGACGAGGCCGCCTTCTACGGCCCCAAGCTGGACATCCAGGTCAAGAACGTCTTCGGTAAGGAAGACACCCTGATCACCATCCAGATCGATATGCTGCTGGCTGCCAAGTTCGGCATGTACTATATCGACGAGAACGGTGAGAAGGCACTGCCCTACATCATCCACCGCACTTCCATGGGCTGCTACGAGCGTACCCTGGCTCTGCTGATCGAAAAGTATGCCGGCGCACTGCCCACCTGGATGGCTCCTGAGCAGGTTCGTTTCCTGCCCGTCACCGACCGCGCTTCCGACCGCTGCGCCGAGATGAGCCGCATCCTGAATGCACAGGGCTACCGCACCGAGGTCGACTACCGCAACGAAAAGGTCGGTAAGAAGATCCGCGAAGCCCGTCTGGACAAGGTCCCCTACATGGTCGTTGTGGGTGACCGCGATATGGAGAACGGTACTGTTTCTCCTCGCCACCGTGCCGACGGCGATCTGGGCGCCATGAGCTTCGAGGAATTCGCCGCGCTGGTAAAGGAAGTCGTAGACACCA
>JAFQSI010000260.1 GCA_017409645.1 Oscillospiraceae bacterium
GAAGAAATACAGCATGATCAGACAGATGAACATGCCAAAAACCGGGTTCCGGCTGCCCAGGTCCAGGAGCTTTCCGCCCACGGCCAGATTGTACGGGATCTCCGCAGCGAGAGCCGCTGCGCCAACCCGGAGCAGGTACTTTTCATAGCTGGAGGTCCGCTGGAAGCCCTCCACCAGCAGGAAGCAGAACAGCGGCGCAGCACAGGGGGCCACGACCTTGCAGATCAGGGCAACGGTGACGATGGTCTGGATCAGGGAACTCTGTTCCATGGCGGCGGCAAGCTCCTCCATGGACACCTGATCGAGCAGCAGCAGACGGTTCTGGAGGATGCACTGACCAACGGTTCCGACGGTCAGGAATAAGAAGGCCCACTTGCGGATGGAAGCAGCGTCGCGTCCCTGGGGGATCCTTCTGCTGGCGAGACGAATAGACATATCAGGATGCTCCTTACATGGAAAAAATCAGATTAAATGATATCACAGGAAATCGGAAATTGCAAGAAATTCCGCCCTGCCCCTGAAGGCAGGGCGGAAAGGCTTATGCGTTGGGGACCAGGACCGCCACGCCGAAGGCGGGCAGCTCCAGGGTGGTGCCGCTGAGAACGATCTCGTTGCCGTCGGCACTCAGGGTCGCAGCGACGGTCCAGTCGGCGTGGCTGCTCAGATCGGCCTGACCGGCCTCGGGGGCGATGTTCATCAGGATGATGCACTGCTCCTCGTTCCAGGTCCGGCGGGTGGCGCTGATGCAGCCGACATTCAGGGCCGTCTCACAGGTAGTCCGGCCATGGGAAATGGCGGGAATGGCCTGACGGATGGCGATGGCCTGACGGTAGTAGTTGTACAGGGAGGCATCGTCATAGCGCTGCTGCTCCAGGGAGCCGAAGGGGTACTCCTCAGGGATCTCGCACTCGGGAGGCGGATTCGTGGTGCCGTTGTCCCGGGCGTCGTTCCAGAAGAAGGGAGCCCGCTTGCTGGGGTCGTTGCCGGAGCCGGGCATGCCGATCTCCTCACCGTAGTAGATGAAGGCATTGCCGCCCATGAACAGGTTCATGGCACCGGCCAGCTTGGTCTTCAGGGGATCATAGCCACAGAAGCCGGCGATGCGGCCGATGTCGTGGTTGCTCAGGAAGGGGGCGTCGATGTAATTGGGGTTCGTAGCCAGGAAGGTGGAATCCGCCTTCTCCAGAGCGGTGGCGAAGGTGGCCACCTGGCCGGGATTGCCCGCAGCCCGAAGGATCTGCATCAGCTTGCCGCTGGTGTTGGCGAAGGCGAAGTTGAACACGGAGGTGATCCCGGACTCATAGTAGCGGGTCAGAACGCCGAAATCCTCCCAGACCTCGGCCACCAGATAGGCGTCGGGGTTCAGCTCCACGGCGGTGGTCTGGATCCAGTTCAGGACCTCCACATTCCTGCTGATGGAGCCGGAGTAGAACTCCTTGGCAGCGTCCAGACGGAAGCCGGAGACGCCCTTGTCGAACCAGAACTGCATGATGTCCCGGATGTCGTTCCGGACATTCTCGTTGTCCAGCCGCAGGTCGGGCATATGGGGAGAGAACATGCCCTCATAATACCATTCGCTGCCCTCGATGGCGTGCCAGCCGCTGCGCTGCTCCCGGGAGAAGGAGTAGTATTCCACATACTTGCACGCCTCAGGGTCGGGCTCCGCCCCGGCGGGCAGGCTGCGCAGATAGTCGCAGGCGGCAGTGAACCACTCGTGGTCGTTGCCGGTATGATTCAGGACCAGGTCCGTGATGACATGGATGTCCCGCTTCTGGCACTCGGCCATCAGCTCCTCGAAATCGGCCATGGTGCCGTACTGGGGATCGATGTCGTAGTAGTCCCGGACGTCATACTTGTGGTAGCTCTGGCTGGGATGGATGGGCATGAACCAGATGCCGTTGATGCCCAGCTCCTGGAGGTAATCCAGCTTGGAGATGACGCCCTGCAGGTCGCCGATGCCGTCGCCGTCGGAGTCACAGAAGGAATAGACGAAGATCTCGTAGAAAGTGCGGTAATTATCATCGGGAGATTCGCCGAGAAGGGCGATCTCAGCCAGTGCTGCTTCGGTTTTCGCGGCTTGTCCGGATTCCAAAGCCGCCCCCGATGTCTCGGGGGCGGTGGAGGGAGTATTTGCGGAGCATCCGAACAGCAGCGCGACTGCAAGCAGCAGGCTCACAATTCTCACTGCCTTTTTCATGAGCTTAACCCTTGACAGCGCCGCCCATGGCTTCCTGGTAGCACTTCTGGGTGATCATGAACAGGATGGAGATGGGGATGGCGACCACAACGGCACCGGCGCAGAAGCGGGTGAACCAGTTGTTGACGAACTCCATCTCGAGCATCTTGTACAGACCGATGGAAACGGTGTAGTACTCA
>JAFQSI010000261.1 GCA_017409645.1 Oscillospiraceae bacterium
GCCCCGCCTGCGGCGTCCAGCACCGCCTGGGACTCCCGGGTCAGGTAGACCCGCAGATCCTCGATGCAGTCCTTGTCGCGGCAGGCGTCGGTGATCTTCCGGGTATGGATGGCCAGGGCACAGCGCAGATCCTCGGGCCTGCACTCCAGGGTTTCATGGCAGCGTTCACTCATGGCAATACCTCCTGAAAAATAGGTTCAGGACAGTTTATGCCGGAGCCGGGAAAAGGGTGCTGTCCTTGACATCATTTTCCGCCGGCGTTACAATAGAAAAAACAACACACAGGAGGACGGAACATGAAACCGATCACAGCTGTCGTATTGGGTGCGGGAAGCCGGGGAGCCACATACGCCGGATATGCAAAGGAATTTCCCGAAGATCTTCAGGTCGTCGCCGTGGCGGAGCCCCGGGCCGACCGGCGGGATCTGCTTGCCGATGCGCTGGATATCCCCGAAGATGGCCGCTTTGCGTCCTGGCAGGAGCTTCTCGCCCGGCCCCGGATGGCGGACTGCGCCTTTGTCTGCACATTGGACGACGACCACACCGAACCCGCGATCAAAGCCATGGAGCTTGGGTACCATGTCCTTCTGGAAAAGCCCATGAGCAACAGCGAGGACGAGTGCCGCCGGATCACGGAAGCAGCCGAACGGACGGGCCGCGTCCTGGCGGTGTGCCATGTGCTGCGCTACACACCCTTTTACATGACCCTGAAAGATCTGATCGACCGGGGCGAGATCGGCCAGGTCACCGCCGTCAATCAGATCGAAAATGTGGGCTACTGGCATCAGGCCCACAGCTTCGTCCGGGGCAACTGGAGAAATACCGCCGAGACGAGCCCCATGCTCCTGCAAAAGTCCTGTCATGATATGGACATCCTCCTCTGGCTGGTCGGCAGGGACTGCCAGCGGGTCCAGAGCTTCGGCTCTCTGCGCCATTTCACCCCGGAAAACGCACCGGAGGGTGCCCCTGCGCGATGCACGGACGGCTGTCCCCATGCAGATACCTGCCCCTATTACGCCCCCAGGCTGTACATGGACATGAGCCGGACCGGCTGGCCGGTGGATGTGATCACCACGGACTTAAGCGAGGCGGGCAGGCGCAGAGCATTGGAGGAGGGTCCCTACGGCCGCTGCGTATACCGCTGCGACAACGATGTGGTGGACCGGCAGGTGGTCAACCTGGAATTCGAGGGCGGCGCCGTGGCCACCTTCACCATGACGGCCTTCTCCGCGGATTTCTCCCGTCAATTGAAAATTTTCGGAACCGCCGGACAGATCACCGCGGACATGGGCACCGGTCAGATCGTCCTCCACCGCTTTGGAGAGGAGAAAAAGACCATCCCCGTGGATACAGCCAGCAGCGGCCACGGCGGCGGCGATTACGGCATCCTGGGCGACTTCCTGCACATCCTCCGCCACGGCGGCGAAAGCCGGACCAGCGCGAAGGTGTCCCTCCAGAGCCACCTGATCTGCTTTGCCGCAGAACGTTCCCGGAAGGAGCACATCGTGGTGGAGCTGTAAACGGTCATTGCTTACAAAAGATCCCCCGCTTTCCAGTGCAGAAAGCGGGGGGATTTTGTGTCAAGAGTGGAGATTGAAGATTGGAGAGTGAAGATAAAGAGGATTCCGCGCTCAATGCTCCAGTTTTATTTTTCCGGTTCCCAGGTAAGTGCGCCCCTCGTGGCGGAAGGTATCCCGTTCACTGCGCAGGGCACGGCGGCCCAGTGGCGTGATGCACAGCTCATCTCCGTGGATGCGGACGAAGAGATGCTCGTCGAAATTGTCCACCAGGTAGTATTGATCCGTATAGCATTCGGCGTAGTGTACCCCACGCCAGAGGGAACCGATCCAGCCGAAGGTCAGGGCGTTGAGAATACGCCCTGCCAAACCGAAATCATGCTGCAGATACATCCGGTCAATGCGCACGGCTTCGGGCCAGCGGGATCGAACTGCATCATCAGGCTTGCTGTCGGGCAGGAACGGTTCGCGGAGGGTACAGGACACGTGGTCTTCCTCTGCCACCAGCTCGTCCAGGGTCATGCCGAACAGCTTTGCGATGGCCTTGAGATTGTCAATATCCGGAAGACCCTTGTCAGACTCCCACTTCGCCACAGCGGAGCGGGAAACATGGATCTTATCCGCAAGCTCCTGCTGGGACATCCCCGCCCGATTCCGGACGGCCTTGATCTTTTCTGCGATGTTCATTTCAATCAGCTCCTTTTGAAGGAGGATACCATCAAAGTTTGGAAAACACAAGAAAAACCGAGAAATCAGGCTGTTACGATTCGTAACAGTGTCAGATCCATAGTGAAGAGTGGAGCGCGAAGATAAAAGCGATCTCCACTCTCCACTCTCAACTCTCCAATCTCATTCAAACGCGTATCTCGTCACGGACCGGAGCTTCTCCCCCGCCTTCACCACCGGCTGGGGCCACTCGGGATGGTTGACGGAATTGGGGTAGAACTGCGTCTCCAGAGCCACGCCGGAGCGCTTGCCGTAGTACACGCCGCCCTTGCCGGTGTTGTCCAGGAAGTTGCCGGCGTAGACCTGGATGCCGGGGCAGTCGGTGGTGACGGTCATGGTCAGGCCGTTCTCCGGATTGCGCATGACGGCAGCGACCTTCTCCACATTGACGAAATTGTGGTCATAGCCGCCCTGGAGGTGCAGGGGCTCATAGTCCATGCCGATGTCCCGGCCGATGGGCTTGAAGCTCCGGAAGTCGAAGGGGGTGCCCTCCACATGGCGCAGCTCGCCGGTGGGGATGTTCTCGGCGTCGTCGGGGCAGAACAGCTCGCCGGGGACCATCAGCTCCTGGTCCATGGCGCGCTGGGGCTGATCCTGGCCGAAGAGGTTGAAGTAGGCGTGGTTGGTCAGATTGAAGACCGTATCCCGGTCGGAGACGCCCCGGTAGGTGATGGTCAGGCC
>JAFQSI010000262.1 GCA_017409645.1 Oscillospiraceae bacterium
CCAAGCGTCCCAAGCAGAAGTAAGCGATCACACCCAAGCATTAAAACAGCGCTTTGCCGAAAAGGTACTTATCTATATAAAACCATCATTTGGCAAGGCGATGCCTTGCGTAAAGGCGGTGGGGAAAATTCAGAGTTTTCAGGACCGGAGAAGGATTACTTCTTCTTGCCAGCCTTGGGCCGCTTGGCACCGTACTTGGAACGGGACTGCATACGGCCGTTGACGCCCTGGGTATCCAGAGTGCCGCGGATGATGTGGTAACGGACGCCGGGCAGGTCCTTGACACGGCCGCCGCGGATCAGAACCACGGAATGCTCCTGCAGGTTGTGGCCGACGCCGGGGATGTAAGCGGAAACTTCCATACCGTTGGTCAGGCGAACACGGGCGATCTTACGCAGTGCGGAGTTGGGCTTCTTGGGGGTGGTGGTACGGACTGCGGTGCAGACACCACGCTTCTGGGGGGAGGCCAGGTTGGTAGCCTTGTTCTCCAGGGTGTTCAGACCTCTCTGCAGAGCGGGAGCGGTGGACTTGTAGGTGGGCATCTTGCGGCCGTTTCTGACGAGCTGATTAAAAGTAGGCATTGATATTTCTCCTTTCTTTCGTTCTCGCCCCATGGGGCGGGGATCTATTTCATCGGGCTCATTCCCGAGGAAATCAAATTTCCGGCAGCGTTGCCGCCACCGCTGCACCCACATCGATATTGCAGGCGCGCCCCAGGTCGTGCATCTTCCCGACCCAGACGATCTCGGTGCCGGACTGCTGAGCAAGCTCACACAGGGGCATCGTAACGGCGGGGTCTGCATCCAGGGCCAGGTAGACCCTTGCGACTCCGCCGCGGAGCAGTGCTTTGCGCAGCTGCTTCATTCCGACGATCAATTTATGGTTCCGAAGCTCTGCAAGTTCGCCGGGACCCGCAGAACCCCTTATATTCATGGTATCCATACAAATCAGTATTATACACGTTTTTGCAAAAAAGTCAACGATTTTCTTCTGAAAAATACGCTGTTTTTGACCCCATTACAGGCTGGCTTCCTGTGCAGAATGACACACCGGAAAGTATGCCCAAAGCGCAGCCGTTCATGCGCGATTACAAATTACAAATTACGAATTACAAATTGATTGGTGCCTGGTTTTCATTTATAATTTGTAACTTGTAATTTACACTTCTTTGTCGTTGTGGTATACTGAAAACAAAAAAACGGAGGTTTTCGACATGACTGTTATTTCCACCCCCAACGCTCCCGCCGCCATCGGTCCCTACTCCCAGGGCATGATCGCAGGAAATCTCGTCTTCTGCTCCGGCCAGATCCCCGTGGATCCCGCCACCGGTAATATCCCCGAGGGCATCACCGCCCAGGCCGAGCAGAGCTGCCGCAACGTGGCCGCCGTCCTGGCCGCCGCCGGTTCTGACTGCAACAAGGTCATCAAGACCACCTGCTTCATCGCCGACATGGCCGACTTCGCCGCCTTCAACGAGATCTACGCGAAATTTTTCACCGGCAAGCCCGCCCGCAGCTGCTGCGCCGTGAAGACCCTCCCCAAGAATGTCCTCTGCGAGATCGAGGCCATCGCGGAGCTGTAATCGAAATTACAAATTTCCCCTTGAAATTGCATTGGGAATTTGTAATCGGAGGATCTCATGCCCAAACATACATATAGTATCGCCATCAACCGCATCCCGGCTTCCCGGGATGCCATCGAATACAGATTCCGCACCACCGCGTGTACCCTGACCTGCTCGAAGGATGCGGCCGCGGTCCGCTTTGAGATGGGCCCCCTGAGGACCCACGAGGATCTGATCTCCTTCCGGGTGGACCTTGCCAAGGATGCCATGCGCAAGATGTACCTGCTCCACGCCCTGCGCTTCGATTCCCGGCTCCGGGTCCGGTCCGTCACCGTCACCGTTGACGGGGAATCGAAGACCTACGAACAGGGCTATCCCGGCTTCCCCTTCCTCTACTCCATGCTCACGGCAAAAAAGCTGGACCTGCCCGAAAGCTGGCGGGATCGGGACTTTCTGACCGCGGTGCTGACGACCACCAAATCTAAAGCCGACAACGACCATCGCTTCGCCTGCCTGTTCTCCTTCCTGGCAGGCACCGGTAAGGTCTACGAGAGCGAGCGATTCACCTGCTACTGGACCGCCGTCAACGCCCTGTATAACTATGTCTTCGATCAGAGCAAGGCTTACCACGCCCGCAGCCTGGGCTATGTCAGTCACGACGATCTCCCGAAGAAAAAGCAGCTGGCCACCGGCGATGCCATCGGCCTGTCCGCGCTGATGAAGCTGTCCGGCAGCGGCTGGAGCATCAGCAGCCAGCCCGACCGGCAGAAGCATTTCAAGAGCCAGTACGGCGCCATGAGATCCCATCTGGCCGCCATCGACCGCAGCGCCTATCCGGAGCTGTATCGGCAGCTCTGCGCCCACCGGACGGACCCGGGCTGGTTCCCGGAGGGTCCTTTGGGGGACCATCTGCGCCAGTGCTGCGCCCGGACCGGTGCCTCCGCCTGGGGCTTTGTGTGCTTTGACTACGCCTACTACATCCGCTGCAACTACCTCCACGGCGACAAGACCACCATCCTCTTCACCGCCGAAAACGATCCGGCCCTGGCGGCCTTCCGTTTCCTCAACGTGTTCCTGGGGGAATATCTCAAGGAGATGATCCCCCTCCTCTTCCGGGAGGACTGGTTCCCGGAGGACCAGTTCCGCGCCCTCCGCCTGCCCACAAAAGGCTGACCACAGGCCCCGCCGGGGCCTGTTTACTTTTCAGGCCGGATGTGGTACCATAACAAAAATACGCACCTTCGCATTGGAGATGATCCCCTTGTTATACGACAATACCTATGTGAACATCGATATGGACGCCATTCTGGCCAATTTTGACGCGGTCCAGTCGAAGACCCGGGTCCCCATCATGGCCATCATCAAGGCCGACGCCTATGGCCACGGAGCGGTCCAGATCGCACGGCTGCTGGAGCCGAAGGTGGCCTTTTTCGGCGTTTCCGGCGTGGGCGAGGCTCTGGAGCTGCGCCAGTCGGGGCTGGAGAAGCCCATATTGATCCTGGGCCACACCCCCACCGCCGCCTACCCCCAGATCGTGGGGCTGGGCATCCGGCCCGCCATCTTCTGCCGGGAGGACGCGGAGCTTCTGAGCCGGGAGGCCCTCCGGCAGCACACCACCGCGAAATTCCACCTGGCCGTGGACACGGGCATGAGCCGCCTGGGCTTCCAGTGTACCCGGGAGGACGCCGCAGTCTGCGCCGAGGTGGCCCGGCTCCCCGGCCTGGAAGCGGAGGGTCTGTTCAGCCACTTCGCCACCGCCGACTGCCTGGACCTGCGCAAGGCACGGGCCCAGCGGCGGAGATTCGACGAGTTCTACGGCTGGCTCCAGGAGGAGGGGATCACCATCCCCATCCGCCACATGAACAACTCCGCAGGTCTGATGAATTTCGACACCCAGTACGATCTGGTCCGCTCCGGCATCGTCACCTACGGCCTGTACCCCAGCGACGAGGTGTCCCCTGCCCTGCTGCCCC
Source organism: Oscillospiraceae bacterium (assembly GCA_017409645.1). Lineage (GTDB taxonomy): Bacteria > Bacillota > Clostridia > Oscillospirales > Oscillospiraceae > Faecousia. Next base: position 3,538 of record JAFQSI010000262.1, read on the forward strand.
TGCGTCCGGCGCTCAGTTGGTACAGCCGGGTCAGCCACGTCAAGACCCTTCCCGCGGGCCGGGAGGTCAGCTACGGCGGCACCTATGTGACCGAGCGGGACACCCGCATCGCCACGGTGCCCGTGGGCTACGCCGACGGCTACTGGCGCAGCCTCTCCGGCAAATTCTATGTCCTGATCCGGGGCCGCCGGGCCCCCATCATCGGCCGGATCTGCATGGATCAGATGATGGTGGATGTGACGGACATCCCCGGCGTCCTGGTGGGCGACACGGTCACATTGGTGGGCACCGACGGCCCGGAGACGATCACCGTCGAGCGCATCGCCCAGGTGGCCGGGACCTTCAATTACGAATTCATCTGCGGCATCTCCCGCCGGGTCCCCCGGTTTTACTACCGCCAGGGCCGACTGGTGAAGGAGGTCCACTACCTCCTCGACAACATCGGATGAAAAAGCTGAAGCTCATCGCGTTCCTGCTGGCCCTGATCCTGTTGCTGGAATGTGTCTATTGCGTGGCGGTGTTCACCGACTGGGTCCCGGCCCTGTCCCGGCTCCGGGACCGGTATATCGAGACGGCCCTGAGTACCCTGAACCACAGGTGGCTGGCCACGGCCCTGATCCCCGGGGATGTGGTCCAGCGGGTGTATCTTCAGCTGGAACAGGACCGGCTGGACCAGCTGGGCCAGAATTCCGGAGACTGGGAGCTGGACCCCGCCGAACAGACCTTCTTCGGGCGCTTCTCCGAGCTGGACGAGCAGGCGGTCCGGCAATGGGCCGAAGGCCATCCGGAGGCCCTGGAAGCGGGCTGGGATCAATTTTATGTCAACCAAGCAGGGCTGGACGACGCCGGTCTGGATCTCCATACCCGCCAGGGCGATCAGGTCCTGGCCATCGACGCCGCCAGCGGTCTGCTGGTCCTCCGGATCCGGGAGGAAAAATTCCGGGGCGTGCTGATCCTGGGCAAGGACCCCGCCCGGCTGCACTGCGCTCCCTCGGATGACTGGGGTGCCTCCGGCCAGCAGGCCGGGGACATCGCCGAAGCCCACGGCGCTCTTGCCGCCCTGACCGCCTCCGGCTTCGACGCCGCCGGTCCCGAGGGCGCATACCAGACCGGCGCGGCCATGTGCAGCGGCACCGTCTACGGGGAGCATCTGCTGCCCGGCTACAAGCGCATCGAGCTGCGCGCCGACAATAAGCTCTATGTGGTGGACGCCCCCACGGATTTCCACCCGGACTGCACCGACGCCACGGAGTGGACCCCCGCCCTCATCGTCGACGGCGTCACGGTGGTCACCGAGGAGGACCACTACAACGCCCGGAACCCCCGCTGCTGCCTGGGCCAGAAGAAGGACGGCACCGTGCTGATGCTCTGCATCGAGGGCCGGTACTTAGACTCCCTGGGTGCCACCGCCCCAGAGTGCGCAGAAATTCTCGAACGCTACGGTGCCTACCAGGCCATGAACCTGGACGGCGGCACCAGCGCCATCTGCTGGTACCAGGGCGAGTACATCACACGCTGCTCCGACCCGGAATTGCCGGAGGGACGACGGCTGCCGAATGTGTGGCTCTATGGCGGAATTGAGAATTGAAAATGGAAAATTGATAATTGTGTCATTCATTTTCAATTTTCAACTTTCAATTTTACATTAAAACCGAACGCCTGACGCATCGCGTCAGGCGTTCGGTTCATCTATATCCGGGTTCCTGCCGGTCCAGCAGCTGTGGCTCCTGGTGGAGGAACTGGCGGCCGATGATCCGGCAGATCTCTCTGGTTTTGATCATTTCCCGGACCTCGGCGAAGGTGGCCCATTTGGCCGCCGTCGTCTCGCCCTCCAGGAGGACGATGTCCTCGATGGGGGTGGCATTTTTCAGGCAGTAGAAGTCGAAGAAGGAGTCCTTGTCCCGGCGGGTGCTGAGCAGCTCGAAATCCTCCTCGTTAGCCCGGATGCCCGTCTCCTCAAAAAGCTCCCGGGCGATGGCCTGTCGGCTCGTCTCCCCGGCCTTGACTGCGCCGCCGGAATTTTCCCAGGTCCCGGCGAAGGATTTCTCCGGAGCCCGCTGGGTCAGCAGGAGCTTTCCCCTTCCGTCGTAGACCCACACGCAGACGATCAATCCGTATTCTCCCTGCTTCCACCGGGTACCCCGGCGGTGGAGCCGCCCGGTCACGTTCCGGTCGGCGTCGTAGACGTCATTGAATTCCATTGGCACACCTCTCTTTCCTGATGTTATATTTTATCACCGTGTCCATGGTTCGTCAAGGAGAATCTCCTTGACAGGACCAACCCGCGCTGATACAATGAAAGCACCAAAAACAAGGAGGATTTTTCCAATGGCCAATGAAGAGCTGATGAACGAAGAGGAGATCAGCATCCTCTCCCTGACCGATGAGGAAGGCAACGAGGTGGAGTTCGAGCTGATCGACTCCGTGGACTACGAGGGCGCGGAGTACCTGATCCTGCTGCCCCCCGAGGAGGAGGCCGCCGAGGTCGTCATCCTGGAGGTGGAGCCCCACGCCGACGGCTCCGAGAGCTACCTGACCGTGGACAACGAGGAGGTCCTGAACGCCGTCTTCGCCATCTTCAAGGAGCGCTTCGCCGATTTCTTCACCTTTGAGGAGTAAGATTTTCAACAAAAATTGCCGGCCCATTGGACCGGCAATTTTTTCATTTCAATCATCCCGAAGGGACTCCACAACCGCCGCAAAGCGGCGATATCACACGCCGACAGGCGGTATCACCTTACTCCATCTCCTCCGGGCGCAGGCCGTCCAGCGTCTCGGCGGCGGTGGTGAGGGCGGTCCGGCCAGTCTCGATGGTGTCCATCAGCTCCACCAGATCGGCGCGGAACTTCTCGGCCAGCTCCGCAAAGGCGGCGTTGGTGTCGCCCAGGGTGGCGCCGGCGCCCCGCAGGGCGGTGTTTGCGCCGTCATACAGCTCGTTGACCCGGTCCCGGGCCTGGCGCTCCACCGTCTCAGCCCGGCGGTAGGCCCGCAGCTCATCCCAGTGGCTGGCGGACTTCTCCAGGGTGGGAGCCTTGGCTGCGGCTTCCTTCGCCTCCTCCAGCTCCTCCCGCAGGGCGGCCAGCTGCTCGGCCTGCTCGTTCAGCAGCTGGTTGGCAGTCTCCAGTTCCTCCCGGAGGGCAGCCAGCTCGGCGTCCCGGTCGGCGATGGTCTGCTCCAGCCCGGGGATCCGATCCTGCTCGGCGGCGTCGTCATCCATCCGGGCACGCAGCTCGTCCAGCTCGGTGCGCAGGGCCTCGTTGTCGGAGCGAAGCTGAGCAGTCAGCGTCTCGTGCTTGTTGGTCATATAGGCGATATGGTTGACCACATCCTCCCGGTTGAAGCCGTTGAATGCGGAGCGAAAAGTCTGGGGCTCGTTCATATATGGTACCTCCTGAAAAGTGGTTCGGGACATATTTTTGTCATTATACCACGGCCCATAGGGAATAGGCAAGAAAAAATTTCAGAAAATGGGGCTTTACAAACAGAAAAAAAGGTGCTATAATGTTCAGGCTTAAGAAAGCTATGCACCGGTGGCTCAATGGATAGAGCATCGGATTCCGGTTCCGAGGGTTGGGGGTTCGAGTCCCTTCCGGTGTACCACGAAAAAAGCGGTATTCGCGTTTGCGAATACCGCTTTTTTCGAGTGAAGTGTGCCTTACGGCACGTGAAGTGCGCTCTCGCGCGTGAAGCTGCTGCGCAGTGAAGCTTGCTTCGCAAGTGACTTGGCACACTTCGCTTCACGTTGCGCACGGCGCAATGCTTCACAATGGCGTCAGCCATTGCTTCACTTGCCGCGAAGCGGCATACTTCACAAAAACTTGCAGTTTTCCCTCATTCGTGATATCGTTTCTCCGAGGTGGTCAATATGGCAGAAAGCAAGCTCAGAACCCATTCCATGGATTTCGCGGTTTCCATCATTGAACTGGTAAAGGAACTGAAAGGGAAACGGGAATCCATTATTTCCAGCCAAATCGGCAGAAGCGGCACCTCCATCGGCGCCAACATCCGGGAAGCGCAGTATGCCCACGGTAAGGCTGATTTCATCGCCAAAATGCAAATCGCGCTGAAAGAAGCAAATGAAACCGGATATTGGTTGGAGCTTTTGTACCGCACCCAATACATCGATCAAGTGCAATACCAGCGCCTTGACGCTGCCTGTACGAGTATTCGAGTCATGCTCGTTGCTTCCATCCGCACCGCAAAGGAGAACACCCCATAAGCCACCCCCAACGGAAAAGCCCCCGATGCTGATGCACCGGGGGCTTTTCCGCAGTTAGAAAAAAGAGAGGTAGAAAAGAGGTACCAAAGGATGCGGCTCACGGCTTCCGCTTCCTTTGTATGGTTAGATCATACCGCCCGGAATTGAACGACCCATGACAGCTTTGAAAACAAAAAGTAAACGATTTATGAACCCATGGCGATGCGGCCCAGGAGCTGTGCGAACAAGTCCGTCCATCCAAGTTTTTCCACAGCCCGGTCGGCGGTCAGGGGCAGAACTGCCAGGACCTCAGTACCGCATTCGATCGTCAGCTCCCCCACCTGCTGCCCCTGCTCGACCGGGGCGGAAAGCTCCGGCAAGAGGGTCGCCCGGGCGGTGATCTGTGCCAACTTCCCCCGGTCCACCAGGATCGGCGACGGGTCCGCAAGGACCGCGGACACCGTGTCGGCGGTGCCCAGCTTCACGGAAACCGACGCCCCGGCGGGGGCTTCGGGGATATAGTGGGCGTAATTGGCGAAGCCGTAGTCCAGCATCCCCCGGCAGGCGTCATTGCGCTTCTGGCTGGTCTCCGATCCCATGGCCACGGCGATCAGCTCCATGCCGCCGCGCTCCGCAGAGGCCGACAGGCAGTAGCCCGCGCCGGAGGTGAAGCCCGTCTTCAGCCCCGTGCAGCCGGGATAGAAGCGGACCAGCTTGTTGGTGTTGCTCAGACCGAAGCTCCCGCCCCGGATGGAATCCATCCAGATGGTGGTGTATTTTTTGATGTCCGGATGCTTCGTCAGCAGCTCCCGGGACATCAGGGCGATGTCGTGGGCGCTGGTCCGATGCTCCGCCGCCTCCGGTCCGTCGTCCAGGCCGGTGCAGTTGACGAAACGGGTGTCCGCCATGCCCAGCTCCCCGGCCCGGACGTTCATCTGCTCCACGAAAGCCGTCTCCGACCCCGCCAGATGCTCCGCCATGGCACAGGCGCAGTCGTTGGCCGAGGACACGGCGATGGATTTGACCATCTCCTCCACGGTCATCGTCTCCCCCGCCTTCAAAAACACCTGGCTGCCGCCCTTGGCCGCCGCAGTCTCGGAGGCCGTCACCGTGTCGCCCCAGCCGATCCGGCCGGAATCGATGGCCTCCATGATCAGCAGCAGGGTCATCACCTTCGTCACGCTGGCCGGGGCCAGACGCTCATGCTCGTTTCCCGACTGCAGCACCGTCCCCGTGGCCGCGTCCATCAGGACCCAGCTCTTCGCCTCGTATTCCGCGGCCCCCACCGGCAGCGCCAGCAGGGAAACCGCCAGAAACAGACAGATCCATTTGCGCATACACATCCCTCCTTGCTTTGAGACAGTGTATGTCCGGCCCCGGTCAGGCAGAACCCGGGCTCATCGCCCTGTTTCGTGCCAGGTCCACCCGACCAGGGTCAGTCCGATCAGGACAAAAATGCCGCCCCCCTGAAAGGTCTTGAACCGCAGCAGATGCAGCAGCAGCAACGCCAGCGCCGCCGCGCCCCATACCGCAAGGGCAAGGACCCGGAGCTTCCTGTTCCCCGGCTCCAGGACCATGGCCCCCAGCAGCGCGAACCACACCGCCAGCAGCACGACCTCCGATCTGTGGAAGGCGATCACGCTCTCCAGCAGCACCATCGCCGCCGCGCACGCTCCCGCCAGCACCAGCAGCGCCGCGCCCAGGATCTGCCCCAGAGAAACGGGCTTTTCCGCAGCCGCCGGCTCCGGAGCGTCTCCCGTCACCAGCTCATCCAGGGTGACGCCGAACAGGGCACTCATTTTCACCAGCTTGTCGATCTCCGGGACGCTGGCCCCCGTCTCCCATTTGGATACGGACTGGCGGGACACCTCCAGCCTGTCCGCCAGCTCCCCCTGGGACATCCCCGCCCGGGCCCGCAGGCGGCTGATCTGTTCTGCGATCTTCATAAGCATCGCTCCTTTCTGCGCACCATCATAGCACTCTGCCCGCAAAAAGTCCACCAACTATGGTTGGAAACCCGGCAACCGGTGGTTGCACCGGCGTTTTTTACAACAGCGCCCCGTCATCTATGGGGAAATTGACCTTTTTCGCCAAAACTCTTGCATTGTTCGATGATCGGAGGAGGAGATTCCCATGTACACTGAAGCACAGAAGAAAACCCTGGAAATGGTTTCCAAGATCGGTATCATCCCCGTCATCGCCATCGATGACGCCGCCAAGGCCGTGCCTCTGGCCCGCGCGCTGGCCGCCGGTGGTCTGCCCGCCGCCGAGGTCACCTTCCGCACCGCCGCCGCCGAGGACGCCATCAAGGCCATCGCCGCTGAGGTCCCCGAGATGCTGCTGGGTGCCGGCACCGTCATCACCGACGAGCAGGCCGACCGGGCTCTGGCCGCCGGCTGCACCTTCCTGGTGTCCCCCGGCTTCATCCCCGAGCTGACCAAGTACGTCATCGACAAGGGCGGTCTGATGATCCCCGGCACCTCCACTCTGGGCGAGATGGAGCAGGCTCTGCGCATGGGCCTGGAGGTCCTGAAGTTCTTCCCCGCCGAGGCCAACGGCGGCGTCGGCTTCCTGAAGAACTGCGCCGGTCCCCACAAGAACCTGAAGTGGATGTGTACCGGCGGCATTTCCGCCAAGAACGTCAACGACTACCTGGGCTTCAACCAGATCACCGCCGTCGGCGGCACCTGGATGTTCAAGGGCAAGGACGGCTCCGACCTGATCAAGACCGAGCAGTGGGACGAGATCACCCATCTGTGCCGCGAGGCCGTCAACACCATGCTGGGCTTTGAGGTCCGTCATGTTGGCATGAACTGCGAGACCCGCGAGGAGGCCGCCAAGACCGCCCAGCGTTTCTCCACGCTGTTCGGCTTCCCCTACAAGCCCGGCAACAGCTCCGACTTCTCCGGCATCGGCGTCGAGTGCAACCACTATCCCAAGCTGGGCAAGCTGGGCCACATCGCCATCGGCACCAACTCCGTTGAGCGGGCCATCTACCAGCTCGAGAGCCTGGGCGTGGAGTTCAACTACGACGAGTACGTCGCCCGCGACAAGAAGAACCCCAACGTCATCAAGGCCATCTACCTGAAGGAAGAGTTCAGCGGCTTCGCTGTCCATCTGGTCCAGAAGTAAGCATTTCTCCCCATAAACAAACTGTGCCGCCCGTCAGGGCGGCACAGTTTTATCGTTTGTCAGGCATCATCCATATTCTGCCCCGGAAGCAGGATGGCGGCTCCGGAGGTGAGGATGGTCAGCACCGCAAGGATCGGCGGGCCGAACATGAGGGGGTATTCAAATGCCATATCCTGAACACGACACAAAACCAGCATCATATAGAGCGCCCCGCCGGTGACGAGGATCGTCACAAGTGCCATGGGGCGGTTCCTCCATTTTTTCGCCATCCATGCACTGAGGAGTCCCACAGCAGCTGCCGCAAAATTGATGTATGTCATCAACGTCCATGAACCCAAAATATAGCTGCCCATGATGATGCCATACGCCTCAGCGCCCCGGTCAATACGGAAGACATGCGTCCCCGGAACTGCCATGAGGATCAAAAGAAGCCGCGACAAGTGAAAAGACAGTACAAACCAATCCAGGGATTTTATCTTCTTCATGTTATTCTCCTTTACGGATCTTCAGCAGCGTCCGAAAAGCCATAGACGGGCGCTGCACATTGCCCACGCCTTTCGTGATCGTCAACAGAAAGCACATCCAACATAACGAATTATAGCCTCTATCCCTCCCAATTATTATACGCTATTCTACACATAATTGCTATATTTATTTTATTGCTTATCGGTTTTACTCAGCATGAGCTGAAAGCGACTCTTGGCCCCCTCGTTTTGAGGGGGCTGTCAGCGAAGCTGACTGGGGGAGTGTCCTACCATTGGCGGCACACCCCCTCCACCGCTTCGCGGTCCCCCTCCCCCTGTGGGGGAGGCAAGAGCGGTGCTGACTTAAGCCGATAAGCATTTTTATTTTTAAATCATTTCGCCTATATTTTACCAAAGTGTCATTTGTATCATATTTTAGATTCCAGTCAAAAAGGCTCTGCCGTGCGGCAGAGCCTTTGCTCATTCCTCGTCTCCCAGTCCCAGGAAGCGGTCGTTGTAGAACTCGGAGCGCTTCTGCAGCTCCCAGTCCAGGGCCTCGAAGCCATACATTTCGCACAGCGTCTGCTTGTCGGAGAACAGGTTGGTGCCCAGACCCAGACGGTCGCCCTGGATCTCAACGCCCATGGCCGCCAGGGTGGTGGGGAACATGTCGAAGGTGCCGAATTCCCGGTTCTTCTCCCGGACAGGCTCCACGGCGGGGTTGATGATGCAGTTGTAGACCGTGCGCAGGTAGTTCTCGTCCACATCCTGCATGAAGTCGGGGTCCATGGTCAGATGGTCTCCGCACAGGACGATGGTGGTGTTCTCATAGAAGGGCTGCTCCTGGATCCACCCGATGAACTCATAGAGCATACGGCTGGAGCAGCGCATGACGGTGGGATACCGCTCGGGATACTCGTTCTGACATTCCTTGCAGCGGTAGCCGTCGGGGAAATGGGTGTCGCAGGTGAGCATGGTGAAGTTAAAGGGCTCTCCCTGGCTGGCCAGGGCGGTCAGCTCCAGCTTGGCAGCGGCGAAGAGCTTGGCATCCTCAAAGCCCCACCAGACCCGGTAATCCTCGGGCAGCCAGCCCCGCTCCTTCAGGGTCTTCAGGTCCACGATGTTGTAGTTGCCGTGTTCCAGGAAGTAGGACTCCCGGCCGCCGAACTCCGCATCGGAGCCGACGAGCAGCGTCTGGTTGTAGCCCGCATCCTCCAGGACCTCGCCGATGGAGACAACGCCGGGCATATAGCCGTTCTTGCCGCCGAAGTACTCGGCCTCCAGGGGGACCTGGACATTGATGCCGGAGGTCTGGGTCACCATGGCTGCCGCAGTCCAGGTGGTGCCGGAGAAGCTCAGGGCACCGCCCACGCCGTCGTCGTTGGAGAAGTTGACGTTCTCCTGGGCCAGCATGGTCAGCTCCGGGATGAAGTTGTCATAAATGGGGCCGCCGGCCTCCGTTTCGCCGAAGGTCGTCTCCATGCTCTCCAGGAATATGTAGATCAGGTTCCGCTTCTGCTCGGGGAAGGTCAGCTGG
>JAFQSI010000263.1 GCA_017409645.1 Oscillospiraceae bacterium
ACCCCCTTCATGCCCGAGTCCGCCGAGAAGATCCTGAACATGCTGAACGTGGCCGCCGAGGCCCGGGGCCTGGATGCCGTGTGCTACTGCGCCGATGAGAAGGCCGTCTGGACCACCACCGTGGGCCCCGTGCTGTTCCCCCGTCTGGATGTGGAGAAGGAGCTGGCCTATCTGGAGGAGCTGAAGGCCAAGATGTCCGCTCCCGCCGTTCCCGCCATCGAGATCGAACCTTACTCTGAGGAGAAGGTGGATTTCGACACCTTCTGCAAGTCTGATTTCCGGGCCGTGAAGGTCAAGGAGTGCAAGAACGTCAAGAAGTCCGACAAGCTGCTCCAGTTCACCCTGGACGACGGCACCAGCGTTGACCGCCAGATCCTCTCCGGCATCGCCAAGTTCTACAAGCCTGAGGAGCTGATCGGCAAGACCCTGGTGGCCATCACCAACCTGCCCCCCCGGAAGATGATGGGCCGGGAGTCCTGCGGCATGCTGATCTCTGCCGTCCACACCGAGAACGGCGAGGAGAAGCTGAACCTGCTGATGGTGGACGACGCCATCCCCGCAGGCGCAAAGCTCTGCTAATATGAGTTGACAGTGGATAGTTGACAGTTTCGGCTGTGGACTATCCACTGTTTCTGCAATGATGCAGCATCTGAAAAACACCACGTCATTGCGAGGCCCGCAGGGCCGTGGCAATCCGTTCTTTTTCCGGCCCCGGAGGGGCCGGGCGGTGCATTGCACCGCAGGGGATGCGGATTGCCACGCCCTTACGGGCTCGCAATGACAGTGGTAGTCGAAGACTGTTCCTTTTGATCGACAAATGGAGATCATCGAAGCGGGTCGGTGGGGTCGTGACTCCACCCGACAGGGAAATATGAGGAGAGATTGTATGAGAGCCGATTGTCACATTCATATGGTCCTGAACGGCGCTGACTGGCGCGGGGCCATTGGCCGGCACCGCAATGGTCCGGATCGGGAATGGATCCGGGGGCGTTTGCGGGAGTATGCCGCGGCGGGCTTTGCGTATCTGCGCGACGGCGGGGATAAATGGGGCGTGGGTGCGGCGGCCCGGGAAATGGCGGGGGAGTGGGGCATCACTTACAGGACGCCTCTGGCTCCGCTGGTGTGCGCCGGGCATTACGGCGGCTTCATCGGGGAGAAGTATTCTGATCTCCGGGAATATGCGGCGCTGGTGAAGCAGCGCCGGGAGCAGGGAGCGGATTTCATCAAGCTGATGATCTCCGGCATCATGGATTTTGACCGGTTCGGCGTTCTGAGCGAGGAGGGCCTGCCCCCGGAGATGATCCGGGAGCTGATCCATATTGCCCACGCCGAGGGCTTTGCCGTCATGTGCCATGCCAACGGGGCCCGGACGGTCCAGGCCGCCGCGGAGGCGGGGGCCGATTCTGTCGAGCATGGGGCATATCTGGATGGGGATGCCCTGGGTGCCATGAAGGAAAGCGGCACCGTTTGGTGTCCGACCTTAAGCGCCATCGGCAACCTGCGGGGCACCGGGCGTTTTGACGAAAAGGCTGTGTCGCAAATCTACGAAAGCGCCGCGGAAAATGTCCGCAGGTTTGCACAAATTGGTGGCCTGATCGCCCCGGGAAGTGATGCCGGAGCCTGGGCGGTGCCCCATGTACGCGGCAGCGCGGACGAATATACGCACCTGGCGGACGCGCTGGGAGATGTGTGTCTTCCTGCCCTTGCCGCCGGGACCGCAGCGGTCCGCAGCAGCTTCTAGTTCCGCAAAAGATTGGTATTTTTAACTATTTTTCAAAAAGCTGCAGGATAATCTTCATACATAATATTTCTTCTTCGCCCCTTGCCGAATCCGCGGTTTTATGCTAGAATGACCTCGTAATAAGGCTTTGGGTAACTGACGGAACAAGGTGGAGAACCACCGGGGAACCTGAAGCTGTGAAACTGGCCGACCGTCTGGGCACATCTGTCGTTGGACGGGTGTGCCCAGTTGCATTTTTATTGACTATAAGGAGGTCAACATGAAGAAAGTCGGAATCGTCATGGGCAGCGACAGCGACCTGCCCATCCTGCGCAAGGCTATGGACATGCTCGACACCCTGGGCGTGCTTTATGAGACGCACATCTACTCCGCTCACCGCACCCCCGTGGAGGCCCGGGACTTCGCCCTGAATGCCCGCGCCAATGGCTTTGGCTGCATCATCGCCGCCGCCGGTATGGCTGCCCATCTGGCCGGCGCCATCGCTGCCAACACCACCCTGCCCGTCATCGGCATCCCCTGCAAGGGCGGCATGATGGACGGTCTGGACGCCCTCCTCGCCACCGTGCAGATGCCCTCCGGCATCCCCGTGGCCACCGTGGCCGTCAATGGCGGCGTCAACGCTGCGCTTCTGGCTGCCCAGATCATCGCCGTCTCCGAGCCCGAGCTGGCCGAGAAGCTCGACGCCAAGCGTGCAAGCGATGCTGCCACCGTCCTGAAGAAGGACGCTGCCCTCCAGGCAGAACTCAACAAGTAAGTTAAACCCATTCACATATAAATCCAACCATTCATTTTCAGAAAGAGGTTAAAAACTATGGAAAACCTGAAGCTGCTGTACACCGGTAAGACCAAGAATGTTTATGAGCTGCCCAACGGCAACTGCCTGCTGCTGTTCAAGGACGACTGCACCGGCAAGGACGGCGTGTTCGATCCCGGCGAGAACTCCGTGGGCCTGACCATCGAGGGCGTGGGCGACGTCAACCTGCGCATGTCCATCTACTACTTCGAGAAGATCAACGCCGCCGGCATCCGCACCCACTATGTCAATGCCGACCTGAACAACACCACCATGGAGGTCCTGCCCGCCAAGGTCTTCGGCAAGGGCCTGGAGGTCATCTGCCGCCGCAAGGCTGTCGGCTCCTTCTTCCGCCGCTACAACCAGTACTGCACCGAAGGCCAGGATCTGCCCTACTACGTCGAGACCACCTTCAAGAACGATGCCCTGGGCGATCCCCTGGTCACCAAGGACGGTCTGGTGGATCTGGGCGTCATGACTGCCGAGCAGTACGACTCCCTGAAGGCCCAGACCCAGGCCATCACCAAGATCGTCGCCGACGACCTGGCCGAGAAGGGCCTGGAGCTGTACGACATCAAGTTCGAGTTCGGCTATGATGCCGACGGCAATGTCATGCTGATCGACGAGGTCGCCTCCGGCAACATGCGCGTGTACAAGGACGGCCAGTACATCGATCCCATGACCCTGAACGGCCTGTTCTTCGCTTAAGTTTACCCCATGCAACCCTTGTCCCCGAAAGGGGACGAGGGCTGTAAGTATCTTTACCAAATAATTGAAAATGGAAAATTGAGAATTGAAAATATATTTTCCATTTTCCACTTTCAGTTTTCAATTCCAAAACCACTTACCATTACTCTGAAAGGGAGATTTTGATAATGGATCATAAGAATTCTTTCTCCGCCAGCTATGCTGCCGCCGGTGTGGACATCACCGCCGGTTACCGGGCTGTGGAGCTGATGAAGAAGCATGTCGCCCGGACCCGAAATTCCGGCTGCCTGGACGATGTGGGCGGCTTCGGCGGCTGCTTCGGCCTGGGCGCCTTCGCCGGTATGGAGGAGCCCGTCCTCGTCTCCGGCACCGACGGCTGCGGCACCAAGGTCAAGCTCGCAATCCTGATGGACAAGCACGACACCATCGGTATCGACGCCGTGGCCATGTGCGTCAACGACATCATCTGCTGCGGCGCAAAGCCCCTGTTCTTCCTGGACTACATCGCCTGCGGCAAGAACGTCCCCGAGAAGATCGCCGAGATCGTCGGCGGCGTGGCCGAGGGCTGCGTCCAGTCCGGCGC
>JAFQSI010000029.1 GCA_017409645.1 Oscillospiraceae bacterium
CAGCTGCTCCTTGTTATTCCGGGCATCGGCCAGCGCGATTTCCAGCTCGGCCTTGTGGTCTGCGGCGGCTTCCAGCTCGGCGTGGAGCTGGTCCAGGGTCTGCTGCAGCCGGGCACAGTCTGCTTCGCAGGCGGATTTGTCCTCGGTGACGGTCCGGATCTGACCGGGCAGCTGCTCCTTCCGGGTCCGGAGCTGCTCCAGGGCTTCGCACAGGGCGGCATGCTCCTGTTCCAGCCGGTCCACCTGGGCCTGCAGGTCGTGGCGGGTATTGGTCAGACCGGCGATGGTCTGTTCCAGGGCGGTTTTCTTGGCGGTGAGTTCAGACAGCGCCTGATCCAGGGCGGTCTTGGTTTCTTCCAGGGCGTGATATTCGGACAGAAGGGCATCGTATGCCTCCTGATCGTTTGCAAGGGTATCTTCCAGGGCGGCCTTCTGATCGCGGAGCTGGGAATTGGCGGCATCCAGTTCGGCAATGGCCTGCTCCAGTTCGGCGATGGCCTGCTCCAGTTCCAGCTTGGTCTGCTGCAGCTGCTCCTTCCGGGCGGTCAGGTCTTCGAAATGGGCTCGGCGGGCTGTGATCTCGGCAGCCAGCTGTTCGGTCTGGCCTTCCAGGCTCCGGATCTCGTCGTTGATCCGGGCAAGCTCGGCGTTCTGTTCGGACAGAGTCCGGGTCAGCTCAGCCAGCTTCTTCTGCCGCTCCCGGAGCAGCGTCTCACCCTCGCTCAGCTGGGTCTTCAGCTGGGCCAGGGAATCGGCGGCATTTTGCAGCAGGGTACGCAGGTGGGCCAGATCATGTTCCAGCTGCACTTTGTCGGTCAGCGCAGCCTGCAGCTGCTGTTCCAGCTGCTGCTTCTGAGATTGCAGCGTCTGCAGCTCGGTCTGACGGGCGTTCAGCTGCTGGGCCAGAGTCCCGTTGGTCTGGGTCAGCTGGGTGATGGACAGGGTCAGACGGCCAAGCTCCTCCTCCCGCTGCCGGATCTGCTCCGTCAGCTCGTCGGACTGGCTGCTGCTCTGGCGTAACTGCTCTGCCAGGGACTGCAGCTGCTGCTCCAGCTGCTGCTTCAGTGCCTGATGGGTCTGCAGCGCAGACTGACCATTCTGGATATCGGTGTTCAGGCCCGCGCAGGTGGCTTTGGCCTGATCCAGATCGCGGGTGACGGAATCCAGCTGGGTGCGCAGCTGCGCAGCCGTCTGCTGCTCCTGCTGAAGCTGGCTGCGGTCGGACTGGAGCTTCCGGGCGTTGGCGGCGTTTTTGCCCTGCTGGTCGGAGATCTGCGTTGCAAGGGCGTCGGACTCCTCTGCCAGCCGGTCCCGCTCCTGCTCCAGACGGGTCAGGTCCACGGATTTCAGGCGGCTGACCCGCTGCTCCAGATCCTGCTTCTCGCCCAGCAGCTGTGTGACCAGCTGGTCCTTGAGCTTCTGTCGGTTGACGATGCTCTCCAGCTCCCGGATCTCATCGCGCAGGCCGGACTCCTGCCCCTCCAGCTCCCGGAGCTTCGCCTCGGCGCTGCGCAGGGAGTCCTGGGATTCTTGGGCGAGATTCCTCTTCCTCGGCATATTCTGTTCGATGGCGGCGCCATGCTTGTTGAGGATCCGGTTGAGGGTACCGGTCAGGCTCAGCAGGAACTTAAGCAGCCGCTTCCAATTTTCCACAGGCAGATCGTCAATGGGGAGGTCCCGGTTTGCTGTATAAATGTCCTTGCTGACCATGTCCATCAGACAAAGGGCTTCCTCCAGGGGGGGCGTGTTCAGGGAACTGCATTTCTCAAGTTGACGGTTCAGGTTGTCAAATATCATGTTGCATCCTCCTCCACCTCGATGCTCTCGTCGTAGTCTTCATCGGTGACAGAATAGTTGACGCCGCCGGGCATGCTGACGCTGTACAGCAGCTGCCGGGTGTGCCGCAGGTCCTCCTCGTGGGTGGTCTCCCGGATCGGGGGCACGCTGACGTGCTGGGGCTCCGGCTGGGGTGCGGGGACCGTGGCGGTATGCCTGGGCTGGGGCGCGGGGGCGGTGTATTCGGGCTCAGCAGCGCTGACGCTGTGGGAAGGCTCATCGGTGCTGAGGGCTTTTTCATAGTTGTGCTGGAGCTGGGACAGCTCGTCGGCTAGACGCTCGGGATCCTGCGCCAGGCTGCCGGTGCAGAAGGCTTCCACCTTCTGCTGCAGCAGCAGACGCTTGGTCAGCAGCGTGATCTGCTGCTGGTTCAGCCCCTCGCGGACTGCGGCGTTGTGCAGCATCTGGGTGTACTCCGCGATGGAGGACTGTTTCCCGCCGGAGCTGGTGTGCATACCGGACAGGGTATCGTTGATCCACCCGGAGGTGGCGATGTGGTTTGACAGGTCCAGTACCTCGCTGCCCAGCTGCAGGACCTCCTTGAGGTTTTCGTTCTGGGCGGGCTCTGCGCAGACCTGACCGCTGCAGAAGCGCAGCATGTACAGGGCGATCTGCAGCTCATCCCAGCGTTCGTGGTCGATGGCCCGACGGGCTTTGTCGCAGAACTGGTCGGCGCTGGCGAGAACATGCCCGTTCCGGGGCTTGTTCCACAGGATACGCAGATTGCCCAGCTCGGCGCTCTGGGCGGTTTCCCGGAATTCGGCGGGAACGGCGGCGGCGAGGAGCTGCCGCTGCATGGCGTGCAGGTTGCCGGAAAGATCATCATGGAAGATGATGGTTTGGTCCTGCCTAGCGCAGGTGCTGCCCGGCGTGTTGGCGGGGATCAGCTGCTCCATGGCCAGAGCCTTGTCGATGGAGAGGCTCGGGTGCCGGGCGCGCAGCTCGGCTGTCCGTCGGCGCAGGGGCTCATGGAGCTGATTCAGCTGCCCGGAGAGTTTGGACAGGGCGGGCAGCCGGGCAGGTGCGTCGGTGAACTGGCTGCTGAGCAGGAAGAGTCTGCGGTGCTTGCGCAGCAGATACAGGCAGCGGGCCTGATCTTCCAGCTGGGCGGGGGAATCGGTACAGCTGTCGTCCCGGAGGGCGTGCAGCTGCAGCAGATTCCGGATATCCTCCGGCCGGTCGTGCAGACACAGCATCTGATCGGCCATGGTCAGATCCAGGGCGGACATCATGGGCGTCAGGCTCCGCTCCAGGGCCTGGCGGATCTGGGGGAATGCATTGCTCAAATCCTTCTGTTTCAGCAGCACATTCTCCAGTGCCGCCGCATCGGCCGGAAGCCGCACCACGGTGGTGCAGTTGGCGGGCAGGGAATCCAGCGAGCCGGTCTTCAGCAGCACCGGCAGGGCTTCGTGGTCTGCCAGCAGGGCGATCCTGCGGCTTCTGTTGATCTCGGCAGTCTCAGCCAGCCAGGTCAGAAAGCTCTGGGCCTGCTTCAGCTCCGACAGGTTCCGGACGGAGAGGCTGATGCTCCGGTTCCGGAAAAGCTCGTCAGCCATGGGCTGCGGGGCGATGAACCAGTAGTGCCTGGTGTCCTGCTGCAGCAGCTGGGCAGAGGCGGCATCAAAGGTCCGGACCCGGGGGACGCTGTTCGGGCAGCTGACGCTCAGCACCAGGTCGGCCTGGTGACCCCGGGTCAGCTCGAACCAGAGGAAGGCCTCCGGGTCCAGCCTCAGCAGGGTGGAGGTATAGTGGCAGTCATCGCTGCGGTCAAAGACGAAAAGGTTCATGACCGTATGCTCCTTTCAGAGGTGATGAAATGGGAGACAATGGCGTTATCCGGGGACGCAGACTGCGCCCCCGGAGGAAGTGGTTATTTCTTTTCGACCAGCGGGGCAGCTTCCATGTTGATGACGCTGCCGAAGATGCCGGGGATGTTGCCCAGCTCCTTCTTCTGGAGCTTGGCCGGATCGTACTTGCCGTAGGTATCCGTCTCCACGTACCAGAAGGTGATGACCTCCGATTCGTTGACGGAGAAGCCGCACTTGAACGAACACGGGGAGGGGATGCGCAGCATCTTCTCCCGGACCTCGTCGTCGATGGGGACCAGGACACGGCCGCATTTGGGGTTGCCGTCCAGATTCAGGACGAACTGCCAGGGGAAGTTTTCCTTGCCCTTGGCACCCAGGTAGAACACGGTGTGGTCCAGGAACTGGATCTGACCGGGCTCCAGGGGCGCGTGCCGCACAAAGGCGAAATCGAAGCTCTTGTCCGGGAAGCAGATGCCGATGGAGGCGGGAGCCCGGACCTGCAGGGCCACATTTCCGTTGGCGATCAGGGCGGCACCGTAGGAGATGGCATCCTCCTTGCTGACGCCGATCTCGTCGCTGTCGCCGATGTTGAAGAACTCGCAGACCTGCTGCCGCACCAGGATGAACTGGCCGAAGCCGCCGACAAGGGCGATCTGCAGGTTGTTGACGGCGTCCTTGGGCGTCTTCATGCCCAGAAGGGGGTGCATTTTTTTATCGAAGATCTTTTTCAGCTCCTGGTCCAGCAGAGGCCGGATCAGACTGTCGTAGACCCGGACCAGAGTGGAGTAGGTGACGGGGATTTCCTCCATGTCGTCGTAGGAGAAGGTCATGAATGTATCCGTGTCATCCTTCAGGACGCTGGGATTGCTGGAGGCCATTTCGACCTTGTCCAGCAGCTCCTCATTTTCGGTGATGAGGGCCACCTCCAGCAGATCCACGGCATCCTGGAATTCGGTGTCACGCTCATATTCGCAGCCGGCGTCCTTTAGGGCCTGGGCGACAACGGCGTTCATGTAGGCGATGCCGGCGTCACCGATGCGGTTGTCGGGGTGGTTCTCACCGGCACCGGCCTGACCCTCCACGGAGATCTCCATGTAGTCCTTGCGGTTGCGGTTGACGGTCCGGACCTTGGACAGGGTGATATCCAGGGTGCCTCCGCCGTAGTCGATGATCAGGATCCAGCCCTGATAGAGCTTTTTGGTCCGCAGGAAGGTCTGGTGGGCGACGCAGGCGGTGGCGGCAGCGGGCTCACTGACCACCCGGAAGGACTTCATCAGGCCCTCGTCCTGCAGCTCCTGGCAGATCTCGTAGAGGATGCCCTTGCCGCTGAGGGTGGAGTAGTCCTGGTCCCAGACATAGGGGATACAGATGGTGACCTGATCCACATCATATTTGCTGTTGACGGACTGGAGCTGGGAACGGAGGAACTCCTTGGACACCATCCGGGGGGTGACGCCGTTCAGGTAGCCCTGCTTGTTCAGCTCCTTCTGATCGGTGACGGGAAGGAGCATCTTGAAGGCCCGGTAGGGGGTCAGTGCGTTCCTCTTGTCCTTGTCGAGTTTGGTCTTGGCGGCGTAGCCGTAGGAGAAGGCGTCGCCGGGTTTGAACTTGGCCTTGCGGCAGGCCACGGAAGGGATGTGGGGGCTGTTGCCCTCGGGGGCCACGGGCTTGAGGATGTGGCTGATATTGTCGTAATAGGACAGCATGGAGTAGGTGCTGCCGAAATCGATTCCGAGATTCATATGTTCAGGCTCCTGTTACTTCCAAAATGCGCCCGGGATCACAGCAGGGAGACACTGGTGGAGGTGCTGGTGGTCTTGTCGTTCTTCACCAGCAGGCGCAGCTGCAGCTGCTTGTCCAGCTGCAGGCCCAGCTTCTGCAGCTGGGGCTCGGTGGGCGGGGTGACGCGGACCTGCAGATCCCGTCCGGCGCCGCCGTTTTCGGTGACGGTCAGATCCACGGTGATCTCCTGATCATCGGGCATCCGGGCGAATTCCTGATCCAGCCAGCGGGTGCCCTCCAGCAGCTCGGCGGCGTTGCCGAAGGTCAGCGTGCGCTTGCTGTCCAGGGCGATGGTGCCGTCCTGGTCTTTCCAGTAATAGCAGGTGACGCCCAGCTCATATTTGCGCAGAAAGCCCATCCGGTGGCTGCGGATGAAGGGCTCCAGAGCCTTTTCCTGCTCGGGATCGTTGCCGATGATCTTAAGATCCGTAAGGCCGCAGCGGGGGCAGTTCAGATCGTTTTCTCCAAGCTCCTGATAGCAGCACTTGCAATAATTGGACATAAAAGTTTACCTCCCAAATTCGAACAGACAGTAGATTCGTGTAATACACCCAATTTAATTTATGATATCACAGAATGTTCACAATTGCTACTGCAAAAAATGGAAAACAACAAAAAAGGTTACCGCAGCTGCTCCGGCATCAGCCGGTCCACATCGCACGGGCCTTCCTTGTTGAAGCCCGCCGCGACGAGGGCTCCGTCGGCGCGCAGGCCCACCAGGTGTTCATCACCTGCGGCGATGGCGGTGATGTCGGTCCAGCCCTCCGCGATCTGGTACGCAACTTCGTTGGAAGTGATGCAGACGGTGCCGTCGGACCGCAGACCGGCGGAAAAATACTTGCCGCCGCACAGCCCGATCAGATCCTTCCAGTCCGAGACATCGCACTGCTGCGACTCGTTGTAGCCTGTAGCGACAGCGGTACCTCTGCGTGTCAGGGCCAGAGCATGCCAGTTTCCAGCGGAAACGGCGGTGAACTGCTTCTGCCAGGACTGGGTATCGCAGCGCCCGTCGTCGTTCCTGCCGACAGCGAGAACCGTGCCGTTGCGCTTCAGACCCAGAGAAAAACCGGAACCGGCGGACACGGCAATGATGCTGCGCCAGTCATCGAGGTTTCGCTGGTCGTCGTCGTTGTCTCCAAGGGATGCTACCGTCCCGTCCTCACGGAGGAACAGGGTGTGGCCGCTGTTGGAGGCACTGATGGCGCGGATGCCGGACAGGGTATGGACCATGGATTTTCCCTTGAAGTTGTTGCCCACGGCGACTACGGTGCCGTCGGCGCGCAGACCCAGGGTGTTTTCATAACCCGCGCTGATGGAAACGATATCCTTCCAGGCACCGGTATTGCACTGGCCGCAGTTGTTTTTGCCCACGGCCCGGACGGTGCCGTCGGAATAGAGGGCGACGGTGTGGGCATCGCCGCAGGCGATGGCGGTGATGGTTTTCTTTGCTGGGGCTGCGGAGACTGCACCGTGGGGGCGGCCGCAGACCCGGCACCGGGCCAGACCGGTATTCCGCTCCAGAGAGAAGGCGTCGCCGCCGCAGTCGGGGCAGATCACAAGGGCGCTGCGCTTCCGGCGCAGTCCGGAGGCAGAGACGGCGTCCGGAACGACGCCGAAGGTGGGAAAGCGCCCATAATCCCGGGAAGCGTCGAAGCCGCAGCCGGTGCAGAGGGGCGTATCATTTGTTCGGTCACATACGGGACAATTCCACATGGCAAATACTCCTTTTCAGATTGTTCAGGGCTCCATCAGCTTTTCCACATCGCAGGCGCCGCTCAAACCGGTGCCGCAGGCCAGGAGCTTGCCGTCGGCGGTCAGGCCCACGGTGTGCAGGCTTCCGGCGGCGATGGCAACGACATTTTTCCAGCGGTGCAGATTGTGGATCTTTCCGTAGGG
>JAFQSI010000264.1 GCA_017409645.1 Oscillospiraceae bacterium
CAAAGGTGGCATTTGCCATTGTCACGCCTCCTTCTTATTCTTCGTCTTCGACGTTCAGGCCGCCGAACACGTCCATGATATCCTCAGGGCTGTCCTCGTCGATGACGAAGCCGCTGCCCAGCACCTCCTCGGTGTCGGTCACGATCTCCTCGTGGGACTCGGAGGTGTAGATCACATCCTCATCTTCATCCTCGTCCTTCAGCTCGATCTCGTTGCCCTGCTCGTCCAGGACGCGGATGTCCAGACACAGGGACTGCAGCTCCTTGACCAGGACCTTGAAGGATTCGGGCACGCCGGGAGTGGGGATGTTGTTGCCCTTGACGATGGCCTCGTAGGTCTTGACACGGCCGGTGACGTCGTCGGACTTGACGGTCAGGATCTCCTGCAGGGTGTAGGCAGCGCCGTAAGCCTCCAGGGCCCAGACCTCCATCTCGCCGAAGCGCTGGCCGCCGAACTGGGCCTTGCCGCCCAGAGGCTGCTGGGTAACCAGGGAGTACGGACCGGTGGAACGGGCGTGGATCTTGTCGTCGACCAGGTGATGCAGCTTCAGGTAGTAGGGGTAGCCGACGGTGACCAGATTGTCAAAGGGCTCGCCGGTACGGCCGTCGTAGAGGATGGTCTTGCCGTCCTCGCGCAGGCCTGCCAGCTTCAGAGTCTCGCGGATGTCCTTCTCGTTAGCGCCGTCGAAGACGGGGGTGGCGACCTTCCAGCCCAGGGTCTTGGCAGCGTAGCCCAGATGGACCTCCAGAACCTGACCGATGTTCATACGGGAAGGAACGCCCAGGGGGTTCAGCACCACGTCCAGGGGGGTGCCGTCGGGCAGGAAGGGCATATCCTCCTCGGGCAGGACCCGGGAAACGACGCCCTTGTTGCCGTGGCGGCCGGCCATCTTGTCGCCGACGCCGATCTTGCGCTTCTGGGCCAGGTAGACGCGGACGGACTTGTTGACGCCGGGAGCCAGCTCATCGCCGTTCTCCTTGGTGAAGACCTTCACGTCGACCACGATGCCGCGGGTGCCGTGGGGCACCTTCAGGGAGGTGTCGCGGACCTCACGGGCCTTCTCGCCGAAGATGGCGCGCAGCAGGCGCTCCTCGGGGGTCAGCTCCGTCTCGCCCTTGGGGGTGACCTTGCCGACCAGGTAATCGCCGGCGTTGACCTCAGCGCCGACACGGATGATGCCGTTCTCGTCCAGATCCTTCAGCACATCCTCGCCGACATTGGGGATGTCGCGGGTGATCTCCTCAGGTCCGAGCTTGGTGTCACGGGACTCCGTCTCATACTCCTCAATGTGGATGGAGGTGAAGACGTCCTCGCGGACCAGGCGCTCGTTGAGCAGGATGGCGTCCTCGTAGTTGTAGCCCTCCCAGGTGACGAAGCCGATCAGCACGTTCTTGCCCAGGGCGATCTCACCCTGGCTGGTGGAGGGACCGTCGGCGATGATCTGGTTGGCGGTGACCCGCTCGCCCACAGAGACGATGGGCCGCTGGTTGATGCAGGTGCCGGCGTTGGAGCGGGAGAACTTGGAAAGCTTGTAATCCTCCACATGACCGTCGTCATAGCGGACGGTGATGTTGGTGGCGGAAACGCTGGAAACGGTGCCGTCGCCGGTGGACTTGATGCAGACCTCAGAGTCCAGGGCGGAGCGATGCTCCATGCCGGTGGCGACGATGGGAGCCTCGGTGGTCAGCAGGGGCACAGCCTGACGCTGCATGTTGGCGCCCATCAGGGCACGGTTGGCGTCGTCATTCTGCAGGAAGGGAATGAAGGCAGTGGCCACGGAGACCATCATTCTGGGGGAAACATCGATGTAATCGATGACGTTGCGGTCAACGGCGATGATCTCGTTGCGGTGACGGCAGGAGATACGGGCGTTGGCCAGGCAGCCGTTCTCGTCCAGGGGCTCGTTGGCCTGGGCGATGTAGTAATCGTCCTCCACATC
>JAFQSI010000265.1 GCA_017409645.1 Oscillospiraceae bacterium
GGGTCTGGGCGACGGCCGGTCCGGCCTTGGTCTGGGACTGAAGCTGGTGCAGCTGGCCGCCTCCGTACACGGCGGCACCGTCTGGCTCCTGTCCCCGCCGGAGGGCGGTCTGCAGGTCACACTGACCCTGCCGCTGAAGCAGGATGCCGCGGCCCGCAGTCCCCGGCTCCGAATCAGCTACTCCGGCGAGCGGGACCCGATGCTCATCGAGCTGAGCGATGTGCTGCCGGCGGAATTCTACAAATGATTGTTCACACGCCCCGCTTCCGCGGGGCGTTTTTTATTTCAGATAATCCTTCAAATACTGCCCCGTATAGCTGCCTTCGACCCCGGCGACCTCCTCGGGGGTGCCGGTGGCCACCACGTAGCCGCCGCCGTCGCCACCCTCGGGACCCAGGTCGATGATGTGGTCCGCGGTCTTGATGACGTCGAGATTATGCTCGATGACCAGCACCGTGTTGCCCGCACCGACGAGCTGCTGCAGCACCTCGATGAGCTTGTGGACGTCCGCGGCGTGGAGGCCTGTCGTCGGCTCGTCCAGGATATAGATGGTCCGGCCCGTGGCGGTGCGCGCCAGCTCCGTGGCCAGCTTGACCCGCTGGGCCTCGCCGCCGGAGAGGGTGGTGCTGGACTGGCCCAGCTTCACATAGCCCAGGCCGACCTCCACCATGGTCTGGATCTTCCGCCGGATCTTGGGCAGGTTTTCGAAGAATTCCACCGCCTCCTCGGCAGTCATGTCCAGGACCTGGGCGATGTCCTTGCCCTTGTATTTCACTTCCAGCGTCTCACGGTTGTAGCGCTTGCCCTTGCAGACCTCGCAGGGGACATAGACGTCGGCCAGGAAGTGCATCTCGATCTTCACCAGACCGTCGCCGGAGCAGGCCTCACAACGGCCTCCCTTGACATTGAAGCTGAAGCGGCCCGGGCCGTAGCCCCGGATCTTGGCGTCGTTGGTGCTGGCAAACAGATCCCGGATGTCGTTGAAGACGCCGGTATAGGTGGCAGGATTCGACCGGGGGGTCCGGCCGATGGGGCTCTGGTCGATGTCGATGACCTTATCGAGATGCTCCAGACCCTCCACACAGCGGCATTTGCCGGGCCGGGTCCGGGCGTGGTTCAGCTTGCCCAGCAAAGTCCGGTTCAGGACCTGATTCACGAGACTGGACTTGCCGGAGCCGGAGACGCCGGTGACGCAGGTCAGGGTCCCCAAAGGGATCTCCACATCGATGGATTTCAGATTGTTCTCCTCGGCTCCCCGGACCGCCAGCACCTTGCCGCTGCCGGTCCTGCGTTCAGCGGGGACGGGGATCTTCTTCACGCCGGACAGATACTGTCCGGTGACGGAGTTTTCACAATTCAGGATGTCCTCCAAAGTGCCCGCGGCCACGATCTCGCCGCCGTGGCTTCCCGCGCCGGGGCCCACATCCACGATGAAATCGGCGGCGCGCATGGTATCCTCGTCATGCTCCACCACGATCAGGGTGTTGCCCAGGTCCCGCAGGCTTTTCAGGGTGCCCAGCAGCTTGTCGTTGTCCCGCTGGTGCAGGCCGATGCTGGGCTCATCCAGGATATAGAGAACGCCCATCAGGCTCGAGCCGATCTGGGTGGCCAGACGGATGCGCTGGCTCTCGCCGCCGGACAGGGTGCCGCTGGACCGGTTCAGGGTCAGATACTGCAAACCCACATCCGCCAAAAACTGGAGTCTGGCCCGGATCTCCCGAAGGATCTGCTCCGCAATGGAGGCCATATTGCCCTCGAGATGGAGATCCTCCACAAAATGCAGCGCGTCCTTGACGCTCATGCGGCAGAAATCCATGATGCCGATGCCGCCGACGGTGACGGCCCGGGCGATGTCGCTCAGACGGTCGCCGTGGCAGTGGGGACAGGGGGCGGTGGACATGCACTCCTCCAGCTCCTTCCGGGCGGACTCGGACTGGGTCTCCTTGTAGCGGCGGGCGATGTTGTTCATGATGCCCTCAAAGGGCTGCTCCAGCACGCCGAAGCCGCTGCCCCGGTTGTAGGTCATGCGCAGCTTCTCGCCCTTGGTGCCGTAGAGGATGACGTCCAGGGCCTCCTTGCTCAGATCCTTCACCGGGAGTGTCAGGTCGAAGTGGTATTTCTGGGCCAGGGCCTCGAAATACATCCGGAAAACGCTGTCCGTCCGGGCACTCTGCCAGCCGGAAACCTGGATGGCACCCTCGAAGATGGACTTGGTCTTGTCGGGGATCACCAGATCCGGGTCGGCCACCAGCTGGAAGCCCAGGCCCGTGCAGTGGGGGCAGGCTCCGGCGGGGTTGTTGAAACTGAACATCCGCGGCTCCAGCTCGGACATGGAGATGCCGCAGTCGTCGCAGGCGTAATTCTGGGAGAAGGTCAGCTCCTCCTCGGATTTGGGCAGCTGGATGGTGACCAGGCCGCCGGAGTGGGCGCAGGCCGTCTCGATGGAGTCGGTGAGTCTTCTGCGCTGGCCCTCCTTCAGGACAAGGCGGTCCACCACCAGCTCGATGGTGTGCTTTTTATTCTTCTCGCACTTGATCTGTTCGGTCAGGTCGTAGAGGATGCCGTCCACCCGGACACGGGCGAAGCCCTGCTTCCTCGCGTCCTCGAAGACCTTCTGATGCTCGCCCTTCTTGCCCCGGACGATGGGGCTCAGCACCACGAACCGGGTGCCCTCCCCCAGGGCCTCGATCCGGTCCACGATCTGGTCGATGGTCTGGCGGCTGATCTCCTTGCCGCACTTGGGACAGTGGGGCACGCCCACTCTGGCCCACAGAAGGCGCAGATAGTCGTAAATTTCGGTCACAGTACCCACGGTGGAGCGGGGATTCTTGGAGGTGGTCTTCTGGTCGATGGAAATGGCGGGGGAAAGGCCGTCGATGGAGTCCACATCGGGCTTGTCCATCTGGCCCAGGAACATCCGGGCGTAACTGCTCAGGCTCTCCACATACCGCCGCTGACCCTCGGCATAAATGGTATCAAAGGCAAGGCTGGACTTGCCGGAGCCACTCAGGCCCGTAAAGACCACCAGCTTGTCTCTGGGAATGGTCAGGTCGATGTTCTTCAGATTATTCTCTCTCGCGCCCTTGACGCGGATGGTGTCGTTCATGTGCTTCACCTCGGTTTTCAGATTCTTTCGTACTGGATATTATACCACGGGATGACATGGTTAGCAACTATTATTTTCAAACAAAATTTCGA
>JAFQSI010000266.1 GCA_017409645.1 Oscillospiraceae bacterium
GTCAAGGGGGAAAATGATCTTTTTTGCAAAAGCCGCCGCACCGGCTCCGGTGCGGCGGCGATGGTCATTCGTTGGATTCTGCGGTGGGCTCCGCGGCGGTCCGGCGGCGGCGGGTCCGGCGGCGGCGGTCCCGGCGTTCGGGCTCGGCCTTTTCCACCCGCTGGCGGTAGGCCTCGGCGGCTTCGGAGGTTGCCTCGTAGGTCAGGCGGCTGACCCGGGTCAGACCGTCGTCCTGCTCGCTCAGCCGCACCCGGATCAGGAACTTGCCATGCTCCGGACAGGTGGCCAGGTCCATATACCGCCGTCCGGGCTGGGCGAACCAGCGCGACGACAGCATCCTCGCTTCGCAGATGGGGCACAGGTTCTCCTCGCCGGACATGGCGGCCAGGGCGGCCCGCTTGTCGGCGTAGTCGTAGAAGACCTTCCGGCCGATGCAGCCGGGCAGCTCCGCACCGTGGAAGCCGTTGTCATGGCTGCGCAGAGCCTGCTCATACTCCACCATGCCCTTTTTCAGATCCAGCTTCGCGCAGATCAGGGCCGTGTGGTAGGCGTCGCCCAGGGCGTCGTGGGCCGGGCGGCTGGCCTCGATGCCGAAGATCTCCATGGCCGTCTTCAGGGCCTTCTGGCTGGTGGAGCCGTCGGTCTGGGCGTTGAACATCATCTGCACATTGTACCACCTGTCCACCCAGTCCCAGGGCAGCTGGTGCAGCTGCAGATTCTCCCGCAGGATGGTGATGTCGTCAAAGCCCCAGGTCAGGAAGACGATATCCTCCCCGCACCAGGCCCGGAACCGCTCGATGGCCTCGGCGAAGGGGATTCCCTCGGCCTTCAGCCGGGA
Organism: Oscillospiraceae bacterium; assembly: GCA_017409645.1. GTDB lineage: Bacteria > Bacillota > Clostridia > Oscillospirales > Oscillospiraceae > Faecousia. Next base: position 839 of record JAFQSI010000266.1, read on the forward strand.
TTCCTTGATGCCCGTCAGCTTGCTGACCCGGCGGTTCAGGCTCCGGTAGAATTTGGGCTTGACCAGCACCTGGAATTCATCCAGGACCTGCTCGTCCTCGGTGACCCGGACCGCGCCGATCTGGATGATCTCGCCCCGGATCTGGACCGGCAGGACCTTCCGGGCAGAGGGAGAGCCGGGCCAGGGCTGGTTCCATTCCATATCCAATACAATGTAATCCATTGGTGTTACCTCAATTCTGATTGCTTACCGCATATCATACCATAAATCTACCCCGTCTGTAAAGCTTCGCCCGGAGCTTTTTCACGGGAAAGCTCACGACGACAGCCATGGCGGCGCCGATGCCGATGAGCGCAGGGATCCCCCAGCTCTGATCGGGCTCCTCGGCCACTTCGCTTTTCGGCAGATTATGGGGCATATAGTAGATAAATCCGGGCTTTTCAAAGGTGAAGTACCGGACATTCTCCCGGTCCCGGACCTCCTGGGGCGGCAGGGGGATGGTCACCGGGTTCTGCTTCAGCTGCTCGATCAGGACCTCCGGGTTCGGCTCCTGCTCCTCCGGCTCCGGCAGGATGATGATGATCGGCTCGAAGCGGTTGTATCTGGGCCAGTATTTTCCCTGGGCCAGCTCCCCGCGCTGGGCGGCCTTGACCTGCATGTTGCTGGGCCGCTCGAACTGGGTACACCACAGGTACGCAGCCCGGTAGGCCCCCTCCGGGGTGTCGTCGATGGACTGCAGGGTCAGCAGCAGGGTGGTATACTTGTTGCCCAGCTCATATTTCAGGTAGGCCATCTGGCCCTCCACGGTCCGGTAGTCCGCCCCAATGGCGCTGCAGTAGCCCCGCAGGGCGGTGAAGCGCTCGTTGTGCCACTGGCACAGACCGTAGCTGGTGCCCTTGTCGCCGAGGATGGTGGGCTGGAAGGAGCTTTCATGCTCGATGTTCGCCAGCACGCCGCAGGCCGCCGCGGAGCTGAGCATCAGCTCCCCCGTCAGATAATCGTAGACCTCCCGCTCCACCGCCAGCCGTTCGCCCGCATCGGCGGAGACGGGGATGATCAGCAGCGCCATCGTCAGGAACACCGCCAGAAGCCGTATGCAATTTCTATGTACCATGGCGCGCTCCTTTCGACAAAAGATACAGTCTTTTTATTTTATCATAGCCGGGCCCATATTACAAGCCCCGGCGTATTTTAAGATTTTTTCAGAATTTTCTGGCTGGACATCGTCCCTCTTCCGTGGTACAATGTCCACAGAGGAGGGATCACCATGAAGAAATACATCAAGCCCATCGTCATCCTTGCGGTCGTCTTTCTTTGCTTAAGCATCCTTTGCTATGTGGAGCTTGGCAGCTTCAATGTGATCCGGACCGGCATCGGCATGGCCCGGATCCGCTCCGGCTCCGCAAAGGTGGCCCAGATCGCCGACTTCCCCCACAAGGCCTATCTGACCACCACCGACGACGGCTTCAGCGCCTTTTTCGCCCATCTTCAGGAGGAGGGCTACTCCTTCGCCCAGGAGGACGACACCATCGGACGCGTCACCCTGGAGCGGGACGGACAGTATGAGAATATCTACTGGAGTACCGGCGGCGGCTTCCACAAATGGATCTGGGGCGAGACTCTGGACGAGCCGCCCGGAGAGGTGTTCACCATGCCCCTGAAGCCCGTCATCTACCTCTATCCGGAGTCCGTCACCGACGTGACCGTGAAGCTCGATTACGTCGGCGAGCTGACCTGCGTCTATCCCGCCTACACAGACGGCTGGCGCGTCACTGCCCATCCCGACGGCACCCTGGTCGGGGAAAACGGCATGGAGTACAATTACCTCTACTGGGAGGGTGCGCAGAATAGCGGATACCCCATGGACCGGGGCTTCTGCGTGGCCGGTGAGGACACCGCCGTGTTCCTGGAGGAGGCCCTCAGCAAGCTGGGCCTGACCCGCCGGGAGGCCAACGAGTTCATCGTCTACTGGCTGCCCCTGATGGAGGACAATCCCTGGAACCTGATCTGCTTCCAGGGAAGCGCCTACACCGACGCCGCGAAGCTGGACATCTCCCCTGCCCCGGACACGGTCATCCGGGTCTTCATGACCTGGCAGGCGCTGGACGCCCCCCGGCAGATCGAGCCCCAGCCCCTCACCGCGCCGGTGCGCAGCGGCTTCACCGTGGTGGAGTGGGGCGGCAGCGAGATCAAGTGAAATGCGGAACCTTTGAAACACCGGGCCTGCTGCAAACATGCAGCAGGCCCGTCAGCTTGTTAAAATGTCACTTGCCTCTCCCTCTGGGAGAGGTGGCCGAGCGAAGCGAGGTCGGAGAGGGCCAAGGCGCTTCGCGCAAATGGTTTTATCGACAATCTGCAGGGCTGATGAAAAAGACGGATCGCCTTGACCGCGATCCTTCGCATTCAATTCAGTAAGCGTCTGTAGGGCGAGGGCATGCCCTCGCCGACCAGCCCAGATGATTGCCCGGCTGGATCAGAAGCACAATCCCGTGTGTTTCTGCCCAAAAGGTCTGATTTGAACAAGTCCTTATTCATGAAGGAAGCGTTCCCTACCGCTTCAGGCTTGGCAAAATATCATACCTGGTCGGCGGGGGCATGCCCCCGCCCTACAGTTGACAGTTTTCCCACCAGCTCCATCTGGCCTGATTTTTTATTCCTGTTTTGGGCATGGTTTTATAGCCAGAACGTGCTATAATCACTCTACCAAATGATTCTAACAACCCAAGTCCAAAGGAGACATGATTTATGGCTTATAAAAAGATTCTGACCATCCAGGACATTTCCTGCGTCGGTCAATGCTCCCTGACGGTGGCGCTCCCCGTCATTTCCGCCTGCGGCATCGAGACTTGCGTCCTGCCCTCTGCCGTTCTGTCCACCCACACCGCCGGCTTCAGCGGCTACACCTTCCGGGATCTGACCGAGGATATGCCCGGGATCAAGGACCACTGGGTCAAGGAGGGCATCCGCTTTGACGCCGTCTACACCGGGTACCTGGGCAGCACCAAGCAGATCGACTACGTCGCGGACATCATGCAGTCCGTGGGCGCAGAAAACTGCCTCAAGATTGTCGACCCCGCCATGGCCGACAACGGCAATCTCTACCCCGGCTTCGACGCCGCCTTCGTGGAAGCCATGAAGACCCTGTGCGGCAAGGCTGACTACGTCATTCCCAACATCACCGAGGCCTGCTTCCTGACCGGGATGGAGTACAAGACCGAGTATGACCGTGCCTACATCGACGCTCTGCTGGAAAAGCTGACCGCCCTGGGCTGCCGGAACATCATCTTCACCGGCATCTCCTACGCCCCCGGCAAGACCGGCGTCGTGGTCTTCGAGGAGGGCCGCTACAGCTACTACGAGCATGAGAAGCTGCCCAACAGCTGTCACGGCACCGGCGATATCTACGCCTCTGCCTTCGTCGGTGCCCTGCTGCGGGGCAAGAGCGCCTATGACGCCGCCGCCATCGCTGCGGACTACACCGTCGCCTGCATCCGGGCCACCGCCGAGGAGGACAACCACTGGTACGGTGCCAAGTTCGAGCCCGTGCTGATGAAGCTGATCCGGGCACTGGAGTAAGCACGATACCAAAAACTCGGAGCATCCCGATGGGATTGAAGCTGTAAGATAAAGGTAGACACATGGAAAAACGCCATGTTGCCTACCTTTTTCTTTATGTTAAAATTAGAGTAAGAGGAGGTGAATCATATGAAGAAGGGACAAAAGAAGAGAGTATGGACACCTGAACAGAAATTA
>JAFQSI010000267.1 GCA_017409645.1 Oscillospiraceae bacterium
CTATGTGGTGACGTTCCTGTACCGGGCCCTGGGCGAGCCTGAGGTCAGCACCACCGAGTGCATTTTCGACGATGTGGTCGATCCTGAGGTCTACTACTACACTCCCGTCGTGTGGGCAGTGGAGAACGGCATCACCAAGGGCGTCGATACCTACACCTTCGGCGTCGATGAGATCTGCATCCGCGCTCAGATCGTCACCTTCCTGTACCGCGCCTACAACGACTGATCCCCTGATCTGATCCCCTAAGCAATCGCAGCCCTGCTCTTCGGAGCAGGGCTGCTCTTTATTCCGGGCAGCGGAAGAATATGGTATTTTTGATAAATAATCCTTGCAATGGAAGCGGAAAATAGATATAATGAACAATGTATAAAAGGGACATCGGGACCGCCACCCAAAATGTCCTGTATTATGCAACAGTCACGGAGGACCTGCGGAGCTTCCGTGACGCGCGACCGGAGCAAATCAAAAAAAGGAGGAAATGAAAACACAATGAAACGCACAATGAAAAAGGCGCTCTCCTTCGTGCTGGCTTTCGCCATGGTCCTGTCCTGCTTCTCCGGACTGACCGTCAAGGCCCAGGCCGCCGCGACGAAGGATGTTACCGTTGACGTCAGCGGTAACAGTGTTGTCATCGGCAACGGCTACATCAGCCGTGAGTTCTCTACCGCTGGCAACAAACTCAGCACCACCGAGATCAACAACAAGCGCGCCGGTGAAGTCTTCACTCCCGCCGAGGGCAGTGAGGAATTCATCATCCGGGTCACCAAGGAGGGCAGCACCACTGCTCCCGTGGTCCCCGCTCTGGACCGGACCGGCTGGACTGCTGTGGCTGACAGCTACCACAATGCTTCCGGCCCCAGCGATGGCCCCGCTTCCAACCTGCTGGACGGCAATCTGGACAGCATCTGGCACACCAATTACGGCGGCGGCACCGGTGACCAGAGCTACCCCTACGAGGTCGTCTTCACCCTGAACGGTGAGACCACCTTCAGCTGCTTCTCCTACACCCCCAGACAGCAGGGTGAGGACACCAACGGCAACATCCTGGGCTACGAGCTGTGGTACTCCACCGATGGTACTACTTACACCCAGTGTGCATCCGGCAACTTCAAGTATGAGGGCGTCAACCCCATCTATGTCAACCTGGATGAGGCTGTCACCGCAACTCATGTCAAGCTGGTTGCCACCTCTTCCAAGAATGGACAGAGCTTCGCTGGCGGTGCGGAGTTCAACCTGCATGCAGAAAAGGCCCCCGTCTCCACCAACGACCGTGAGTTCGCTGCCGGCGCTCTGGAGCTGGACGGCGAGCCCGTCGTGGCCGACACCTCCGCCGTTATCAACGACGTGGAGAAGACCGGCAAGATGGTCACCTTCAACTTCAAGCCCTACGAGTTCAAGGGCGTCACCTACACCATCAGCGAAGTCATCGTCATGTACAACGGCGACCACTTCATGCGTAAGTACATGGAGATCGAGGTTTCCGACAAGACTGCTGCCATCGACTACATCGACCTGGAGTCCCTGAAGGTCAATGACACCGATGCCCAGTGGACCATCCCCCATGTGGGCGGCATCGTTCAGATGAACGAGTTCAAGGCCAACCTGGGTCAGCCCATCTACATCCAGGGCATGTTCTTCGGCTGTGAGTTCCCCGAGACGGACAACCAGATCGAGGAGGGCACCGGCCACATCCGCTACTACACCGGTAAGACCTTCGAGCGGTTTGAGGCTGATAACCAGCTGACCACCGATGGCAAGTACGTCACCTGGCAGACCGTCGCCGGTGCCGCCCGCAGCACCGACAATCAGGTCATCCAGGCTGACTTCTTCGAGTACATCTACTCCATCGCCACTCCCTCCGAGTTCCGGATCCAGTACAACTCCTGGTTCGACAACATGATGCTCATCGACGATCAGAGCATCCTGGAGTCCTTCATCGAGATCGATCAGGAGCTGAACAAGACTGAGGTCCGTCCTCTGGACTCCTACGTGGTCGACGACGGCTGGATCAACTACAACCACACCTACGTTGTGGACGCAGCCCGCGCCGGTACCACCCTGAACCAGTCCGGCTTCTGGGAGTTCAACTCCAAGTTCCCCAACGAGCTGTATCCCTCCTCCGAGCTGGTCCATAAGTTCGGCTCCAACTTCGGCGTTTGGGTCGGCCCCCGGGGCGGCTATAACTTCTACGGCTCCCTGGCTGACATCATTACCGCCAGCGGCAAGGGCAGCAAGGCCGGCGGCTCCATCGACGTTGCCGACCGCGTGTATATCCAGAACCTGACCGACATGTTCTGCGACTTCCAGGACCGCTTCGGTGTCAACTACTGGAAGTGGGACGGCTTCGCTGATCAGGCTCAGTACAACGCCTTTGCCGCAGCCGACGGCGTTCCCGGCTATTCCAACAGCCATATGACCGGCGGCTACAACAATATGTACCATGTCACCGACCTGTGGGAGGCATGGATCGACCTGTTTGAGGCTGTCCGTGCCAACGCCAAGGAGAACGGCATCGACAACCTGTGGCTGTCTCTGACCTGCTACACCAACCCCAGCCCCTGGTTCCTGCAGTGGGCCAACTCCGTCTGGATGCAGTGTACCCACGACCAGAAGGATGCCAATTTCGGCCTGACAAAGATGAACAAGCAGATGACCTACCGTGATTCTGTTTACTATGACTTCCTGGTCAACCACCAGTTCCAGTTCCCCCTTGCCAACATCTACAACCATGACCCCGTCTATGGTAAGGAAGGCACCGGCATGAACAAGAACACCGCCACGGACGATGATTTCCAGAACTATCTGTACATGCAGTCCGCCCGCGGTACCACCTTCTGGGAGCTGTACTTCTCCGACAGCATCATGACCGACGGCAAGTACGAGGTCACCGGCGAGTTCCTGGAGTGGGCAGAGGAAAGCTCCCGCATGCTCCGCAATGCCAAGATCTTTGGCGGTATGCCTGACCGCACCTTCCTGGAGAACGCTACCTCCAACGAGGCTTACGCTGAGGCCTACGGCTTCTCTGGCTTCGACGGTACCGACGGCATCATCTCCATCCGCAACCCCCATTCCAGCCAGGCTAAGACCATCACCTTCACCTTCGACCGCATCATCGGCGTGCCCGAGGATGCAGGCACTCTGAAGTACTACCTGGTCCACAACTACAACATGCCCGCTGGCAGCGACCTGACCGGCGAGTTCACCTACGGCGAGACCTACACCTTCACCCTGCAGCCCAACGAGGTCCGGATGTTCCAGATCTCCAAGGACGGCGACACCACCGCTCCCGTGATGGAGCGTGCCTTCCATGACGGCGACAAGGTCATCACTGTCCGCTTCAACGAGAAGGTTCTGGGCGATGAGTTCACCGTCTCCGGTGCCACCGTCGAGTCCGTCGAGCAGAGCGCTGACGATGTGACCTACCGCATCACCCTGACCGAGGCTCCTGCCGAGAAGGCTGAGCTGACCGTCACCGCCAATGTCACCGACATTTCCGGCAATGCCTGCGCCAACACCATCAGCTTTGATTACAACCCCGGTAATCTGGTCACCGATTCCCTGACCACCGACTACGGCTTCTCCGTCAAGGCTGAGGTCGCTGCTGCCGAAGAGGCTGTCCTGGTTTCCCAGGGCGAGTCCTACGCTCTGGGCATCAACGCCGAGGGCAAGGCCTACTTCACCGTCAATGGCTCCACCGCCGTTTCCGATGTCGCTGTCACCGTCCCCGAGGATGCTGCCACCGCCACCGTCATCGGCGTCAAGGAGAACAACGGTATCCAGAAGATCTATGTGAACGGCACTCTGGCCGGCTCCGCTTACAAGGCTGAGAACCGCTACTTCGCTCCCGCCGCTGCTGAGATCGTCGTCAGCGACAAGGCTGTCAAGTCCGCTGTCTACGACATCGCCTTCGGCTACGACGAGCTGGATGCCGCCGATGGTCCCGAGTCCAATAAGATCGAGGGCATCACCGGCACCGCAAGCTCCACCGATACCACCGAGCCCGCCCATGACAAGTCCGTTGGCAACGCCTTCGATGGTGACTACTCCACCTTCTGGGCCACCGTTCCCAGCGGCACCCTGGCCGATGCCTACCTGATCGCCGATCTGGGCCAGGTCTACAGCATCGATCAGGTCAACTACACCAAGCGCTACGATTCCGGCGCACTCTACAACTGCACCGGCAACCTGCTGAACTACGTCATCGAAGTCAGCACCGACGGCGAGACCTGGACTCAGGTTTCCGCTGGTGACACCATCGACGGCACCACCGAGATCACCTTCGACCCCGTGGACGCCCGCTACGTCAAGCTGACCTCCACCAGCTCCTACCACTGGCAGGAGTCCAGCGCCAACACCGTCATGACCGTTGCCGAGCTTGAGGTCTTCGAGTATGTCGTGCCCGTCTACGAGCCCGACGACGACAGCCGCGACATCCCCCTGTCTGCTGTGGAAGTCTCCACTGGCGACTATGAGACCGGCGGCGGTGCTTCCGAGGGTCCCGCCAACCTGGCCGTGGACAACAACCCCGACACCCTGTGGCACACCGATTGGTACGGCACCAGCCGCGAGAACCACTGGTTCCAGTTCGAGCTGACCGAAAGCTACAAGGTCGACGGTCTGCGCTACTGGCCCCGTCAGGCCGGCAATTCCAACGGTACCATCACCGGCTACGAGATCCAGGTCTCCAATGACGGCGAGAACTGGACCAAGGTCGCTGAGGGCACCTGGGAGAACAACCGCGATTGGAAGATCGCTCAGTTCGAGCCCCAGGCTGTCAAGTATGTCCGTCTGGTCTCCACTGATTCCTACTGCGATAATCCCAACGTCGTCTGCGCTTCCGCTTCCGAGATCCGCATCACCGGTGTCAAGGACAACAGCGGCACCGTTGAGCCTCCCCACGAGCATGAGTGGTCCGACTGGACTGTCACCAAGGAAGCCACCTGCACCGAGGACGGCGAGCAGACCCGTACCTGCGGCACCTGCGGCGAGACTGAGACTGAGGTCATCCCCGCTCTGGGCCACGACTGGAACGAGGACGGCGTCTGCTCCCGCTGCGGCGCGACCCAGCCCACCGAGTCCGAGAAGATCACCGGCATCACTGGTACCCCCAGCTCCACCGATGATACCGAGCCCGCTTTCGACAAGTCCGTTGGCAACGCCTTTGACGGCGACTACGGCACCTTCTGGGCCACCGTTCCCAACGGCAACCTGGCTGACTGCTATCTGATCGCCAACCTGGGCGGCACCTACACCATCGACAAGGTCGAGTACACCAAGCGCTATGATTCCGGCGCCAAGTACAACTGCACCGGCAATCTGCTGGACTACATCATCGAGATCAGTGTTGACGGCGAGAACTGGACTCAGGTCGCTGCCGGCGCCACTGTTGACGGCACCACCGAGATCACCTTCGATGCTGTTCAGGCCGCTTATGTCCGCCTGAAAGCCACCCAGTCCTACCACTGGGATGCTCCTCAGGCCAACACCGTCATGACCGTCGCTGAGCTGGCTGTCTACGGCATCCCCGGCGGCTCTGTTGAGCCTCCTCACGAGCATGAGTGGACCGAGTGGACTGTCACCACCGAGCCCACCTGCACCACCGCTGGCGAGAAGACCCGTACCTGCGCTTGCGGCGAGACTGAGACTGAGGTCATCCCCGCTCTGGGCCATGGTGAGACTGAGGTCCGCGGCGCTGTCGCTGCAACCTGCACCACCGAGGGCTACACCGGCGACACCTACTGCACCGTCTGCAACGAGAAGATCGCTGACGGCGAGGTCATCGCTGCTCTGGGCCATGGTGAGACTGAGGTCCGTGACGCTGTCGCTGCCACCTGCACCACCGAGGGCTACACCGGCGACACCTACTGCACCGTCTGCAACGAGAAGATCGCTGACGGCGAGGTCATCGCCGCCCTGGGCCATGACTGGCAG
>JAFQSI010000268.1 GCA_017409645.1 Oscillospiraceae bacterium
AGGCCATGGACAACATCGGCGCCACCGCCGCCAACATCGCGGCCATCGGCATCACCAACCAGCGCGAGACGACCATCGTCTGGGACAAGCTCAGCGGCGAACCCGTGAGCCGGGCCATCGTCTGGCAGTGCCGCCGCACCTCCGAATACTGCGACAGCCTGAAGGAAAAGGGTCTGACCGACGCCTTCCGGGCCAAGACGGGACTGGTCATCGACGCCTATTTCTCCGGCACCAAGCTCCGCTGGATCCTGGAGCATGTCCCCGGTGCCCGGGAAAAAGCCGAACGGGGCGAGCTGCTCTTCGGCACCGTGGAGACCTGGCTGATCTGGAAGCTGACCGGCGGCAGGGTCCATGTGACCGACTACTCCAACGCATCGCGCACCATGCTCTTCAATATCAATACCCTGCAGTGGGATGAGGAGATCCTCGCCGAGCTGAACATTCCCAGGTCCATGCTCCCCGAGGTCAGGCCCTCGAGCTGCATCTACGGCCATACCGTCGCCCACTTCTTCGGTGCCCGGATCCCCATCGCCGGTGCCGCCGGCGACCAGCAGGCCGCCCTGTTCGGCCAGACCTGCTTTGCCCCCGGCGAAGCCAAGAATACCTACGGCACCGGCTGCTTCCTGCTGATGAACACAGGCAGCAAGCCCGTCTTCTCCCGCAACGGCCTGGTCACCACCATCGCCTGGGGCCTGGACGGCAAGGTCGAGTACGCCCTGGAGGGCTCCATCTTCGTGGCCGGTGCCGCCATCCAGTGGCTCCGGGACGAGCTGCGGCTCATCGAATCCGCCGCGGATTCGGAATATCTGGCGAAAAAGGTCCCCGATACCAACGGCTGCTATGTGGTCCCCGCCTTCACCGGGCTCGGCGCTCCCCACTGGGATCAGTACGCCCGGGGCGCCATCGTGGGTCTGACCCGGGGCGTCAATAAATACCACATCATCCGGGCCACCCTGGATTCCCTGTGCTACCAGACAAACGATGTCCTGCAGGCCATGAAGGCCGACTCCGGCATCTCTCTGGCCGCATTGAAGGTCGACGGCGGTGCCTCCGCCAACAACTATCTGATGCAGACCCAGGCGGACATCATCGGTGCCCCCGTCCAGCGGCCCCAGTGCGTGGAGACCACCGCCATGGGCGCTGCGTATCTGGCCGGTCTGGCCGTGGGCTACTGGCAGAGCAAGGAGGATGTCATCCGCAACTGGGCCATCGACCGGACCTTCAGGCCCGGCATCGATGAAGCCGAGCGCAGCGAACGGGTATCCGGCTGGAACCGGGCCGTCAAATGCGCCTACGGCTGGGCCAAGTGATTATTCTACCTTCCGATCTACCGGGGGCCTGCTGCGTGTCGCAGCAGGCCCTTTTTCATAAAAACTGCCCCCGTACCTTGCGGTACGGGGGCAGCCGCTTATTTGGGTTTGGGGATCAGTATGCCAGCTTGCTGTCGAAGCGCTGGAAGATGGCAGCAGCCTGTGCGCGGATGGTCAGGCTTCTGGGGGCCAGGGTATCGGCGGAAACACCGTTGACGATACCGTGGGTGACGCTCCAGCTCCAGGCGTCCATTGCAAAGCCGGGAATCTGGGAAGCATCGCGGTAGACGCTCAGATCCGCGGTGGCGGAGGTGTCATAGCCCTTGTACTTGGCATAGCGGTACATGAAGGCAACGATCTCCGTGCGGGTCAGATCCCGGGTGGGCTCAAAGGTGGTGGCAGAGGTACCGGTGGTGATGCCCGTCTCCAGAGCCCAGTAGCAGGCCTCGGTGCAGTACACGTTATCGGGCACATCGTCGAAGACGCCGGTGTTGGTGACCGCAGGCTCGCCCTCCATCCGGTACAGGACGGTGACGAACTGGGCGCGGTTCATGGTCAGGCGGGGGCCGAAATGGGTGGCGTCCATGCCGTTCATGTAGCCCTTCTGGACCACATAATCCACGGCCTCGTGGACCCACTGCTCGGTGCCCAGATCCACGAACTGGTCGCAGTAGCAGATATGGGGCAGGGTGATGTCGATCACGGTGCCGTAGCTCTCAACGCCGTCGTTCCACTCGCCGAAGGAGATGGTGACCTCCGTCTCGCCCTCGGTCAGGGGGACGAAGCGCAGCAGGGCGACCAGCTTCTCGCAGGCCAGAGCCTCGCGGTTTGCAAAGGCGAACTTGATGGTGTTCTCATTCTCCTCGGTCCATGCGAAGGCGTCCGTCTTGCCGGCAGCGCCGGTGAACTCCATGGCGGCGGGATCGTAGGTAACGGTGACGATGCCGTTGGTGGCCTCGCCGTCGGGAACGGTGAAGGCGACCTCAACGGTGCCGTCCTCCCGGACCGCACCCTCGCTCATGGGATGGACGGGCTTGGTGGTGTTGACGCTGACAGCGTTCAGGGAGCCCTTGAGCTTGGCGCTCTCCAGCTCCACGGGCTCGATGTCAGTCATCAGCTCGGCAGACTTGACGGAGGCAGCGGTCAGGTTCTCGTCAGCCAGGGACATGGTGCCGTTGATCTCTGCATCGCAGTACAGACCGCCGACAGGCCAGACGCCATCACCGAAGTAGCCCATGGTGTAGACATTGTCGGTGTTCTCGCAGTCCCAGACGATCAGCTCGACCACATTGTCCTGCTCGTTGAAGCGGGTCCAGTAGGTGTAGGCACCATCGAAGTAGAAGCCCTGGAAGTAGGAGTAATCCACAGGATCGCCGATGGTCTTGATGTAGCCGTAGTCGGGTCCGTTGAAGTAGCCCATCTGGCTGCCGGTGGCGATCCAGGCATCCAGATAGACATTGCCGTCGGCATCCAGGATCAGGAAGTAGTCCATGTAGGCGTTGTAGTTGCTGTTAAAGGCGGAGCCGTAGTAGGTGATGCCCACCAGATCAGCAGTGGTGCCCTCGGTCCAGTCCCAGGCGCCCAGATAATCGCCGGACTCCAGGTCGATCAGGCAGATGTAGTTGAAGTAAACGCCCAGACCGTAGCCCAGATTGGGAGAATAGGCCATATCCAGGTAGGCAATGGAGGGAGAGCCGCCGGCGTAGGTCATCTCAAACGTCTCGGGATCGACGGTGTACAGATCAGACAGGCCGCTGGAGGTGTCCAGAGTGGAGGCATACAGCTGACCGTCGACGATCATGGTGGCGTTGACGGGCAGATTGGGGGTGACGGCCTTCAGGCTCTCATAGTCGGGGATGGTATCGGTGTTGAAGGAAGCCCAGTGGACCTGGCCCTCCTCGTCCCACACGAGGCCCTTCAGGTCCTTGTTCAGGGCGGTGACGGTGACGGTGCAGGAGGCGGACTTGCTCGGATCCAGATTGGAGGTGGCGGTGATGACGGCGGTGCCCTGGTTCATACCAAAGACATTGCCCATCTCGTCGACGATGGCCACATCGGGATCGCTGGAGGTCCAGGTGAGGGAGCTGTCGCTGACGTTCCAGGGCCAGACCTGGGCGCTCAGCTGCACAGTATTGTTGACCAGAGTGGAGGACTCGGCGGGCATGGTGACGGACTCGACGGTGTCCACGGGAGCGAACAGATCGTTCTCGGGCTCGTAGGCGATATACAGGCCCACGGTCACGAAGCCGTAGTAGTTGACGAACTCAACGGCTGCGGTCTTGGGATCGATCTTCAGCAGATTGGTGATGGAATCGTTGGTCACGGCCCAGTACAGCTCATCGGTGTTGTGGTCCCAGGCCATGGAGTTCAGGGTGGTGGTCTTGTAGCCGCCCAGCTGGCCGACGAGCTTGGCCCTGCCGGTCTTGGTCACGTCGGCGGTGTAGGTATAGAGCTGGCTGGCGCCATAGATGGTGGAGTAGAAGTTGCCCTCGCCGTCGATGGCCATGGAGTTGGCGTCGATGGGCATCTGGCCCAGGACGGTCATCTCGCCGGTGTACAGGTCGATGGTACACAGGAAGGGCACAGCCATATCGTTCTTGTCGGAGTAGAACAGGCCGTAGAGCTTGCCGTCGGCCTTGTTGTAGGCCAGATCGTTGAAGCCCACAAGCTCCCACTCGCCCTCGGGATCCAGATCCCGCAGGTAGGTGAAGGAGTACAGATCCTCGTTATAGCCGACGTAGAGCTTGTTGTCGTTGGAGATCTCGTAGACCATGCCCTCGACATACTCGGCTGCACGGGCCAGGTCACGGCCGGAAGCGGGAGCCAGCTTGACGGCGGTGCCGTCGGCCTCCATGCCCACGTAGCTGACGGAGTAGTCGTCGTTGACATTGGTCCGGTCGATGGCGGTGAAGTAGGGACGCGCGTTGTCCAGCTCCAGGGTGATCTCGTAGACGGAGGCGTTCTCGGCATAGTCGAAAACGGCCACCAGGAACTTCTCACCGAAGACATAGCTCAGATCCAGCTCGGTGGTCAGCTCCACGCCCCGCTCGGTCTGGTTGGCGGGAGCAGCGGTCAGGATGGTGGAGCCGGTGGCGTTCATCAGAGCCACGGCAGCGATGTACTCGTTGTCCCTGGCGGTGATGGACAGGGTGTTGTCGTCGTTCAGCTTGACGTTCTTCAGCTCGGGGGCGGTGTTGTCGATGGTGAAGGAGGTGGTCAGGTAGGCACCCTCGGCCAGAGCGTTCCAGTCGGTGGTGACATTACCCTGCGCATCATAGGTGCAGTACAGCTCGGGAGCCGTGACCAGGCTGACATTCAGGCGCTTACCCTCGGGGATACCGGCGAAGTCCAGACCCATGGCAAGCTTGTACTGGGTGTTCTGCCAGGAGCCCTGGTTGACATGGAAGTAGGCACCCTCCATCTCGCCCAGCTCCTCGGCCAGGTAAACGTCGCCGGTGTCGGCATCCTGTACCAGGATCATGGAAGCGGCGGCATTGCGGATCAGGCTGAAGCGCAGATTCTGCAGGACATAGCCCAGCTCATTGTTGAAGGCGTGACGCTCGGGCAGATAGTCGGCCTCCTCCACGAAGGGGTTGCCGCCGAAGACGTACTCGTCGCCGTCGCCGTAGTTGATGGTCATGTAGTTGGTGCGGATGCCGTTGATGTCGTACAGGTAGGGAGCCCGGCTCTCCATGCCGTAGGCGTACTCCACATAGCTGCTCAGGTCATACATGCTGGGCTCGGTCCAGGAGCCGTAGTAGCCCAGAACGGGGATGGAGTGGGTGACACCGGCCACGCCCTCGGAATCGGTGACGGGCTCGGCGAAGACATAGGCCTCGACATAGGCACCGGTGGGATAGGCCTCGTCCAGGTAGGCCTTGACCTCATCGTTCAGCTCCAGCTTCACCTCCACGGTGACAGAGCCGTCAGCGGGGACATCCACGCTGTGCTTGCCGGAGAGCTTGGTCAGCAGCACATGGGCGTCGTAGGAGGTGACGGAGCCGTCGCCGTTGACGTCGCCGTCGGCCTTCAGCTCCTCCACATTGCCCAGCAGGTACTCCAGCAGACAGTCGGCATCGCCGGTATTGGTGACGCCGTCGCCGTTCAGGTCGCAGGAGAAGCCTTCCGTATCCTCCAGGGAAACGCCGTTCACGGCGAAGTCGGCCGCGACAGGCAGGGAGCGGGTCCAGGTATCCAGATACATGGTGCCGTTGCCGCCGTCGAAGACGTCCTGGGTGAACAGATCGGCAGACAGCGCATAGGTCATGGCCTCGCCGTTCAGGTTGTTAATGGTGAAGGAGAAGCTGTAGACGCCCTCGCGGTCGGCGTCCTCACCCAGCTCCACCTTGACCTTGCCGTCGGCCATGCCCTCGACGGTGACATAGCTCTCGGCGGCGGTGGCCAGATCCACACGGGCCAGACCGGCACCC
>JAFQSI010000030.1 GCA_017409645.1 Oscillospiraceae bacterium
AATGTAGGGGCGTGCCTTGCACGCCCGCGGGCGACCAAGGGTCGCCCCTACAATCAAAATCAGGCTTCCTTCTTGCCGACCTTCACCAGGTAGTCGTCATAGGTGCCGTAGTAGTCGACGATGGTGCCGTCGGGCTGGAAGGCGATGACGCGGTTACAGGTGGACTGCAGCATCTCGTGGTCATGGGAGGCCAGCAGGACGACACCGTTGAAGGCCTCGAGGCCCTTGTTGACGGCCTGGATGGACTCCATATCCAGATGGTTGGTGGGCTGATCCAGCAGGACCACGTTGGCGCCGGAGAGCATCATCTTGGAAAGCATGCAGCGGACCTTCTCGCCGCCGGAGAGGACGTCCACGGGCTTGAAGACATCGTCGTTGCCGAAGAGCATACGGCCCAGGAAGCCGCGCAGGTAGACGTCGTCCTTCTTGGCGGAGTACTGGCGCAGCCAGTCCACCAGCTCCATTTTGTTGCCCTCGAAATACTCGGTGTTGTCCTTGGGTAGGTAGGAGCGGATGGTGGAGATGCCCCACTTGATGCTGCCCTCGTCGGGCTCCAGCTCGCCCATCAGCACCTTCATCAGAGCGGTCTGGGCCAGCTCGTTCTCGCCGACGAAGGCGATCTTGTCGGTGCGGTTGACGGAGAAGTAGACCTTGTCCAGCAGCTTGACGCCGTCGACGGTGACGGAGACATCCTTGACGGTCAGAACATCCTTGCCCAGGTCCCGCTCGGGCATGAAGCCGACAAAGGGATAGCGGCGGGTGGAGCAGGGCATCTCCTCGACGGTCAGCTTGTCGAGCAGCTTGCGGCGGGCGGTGGCCTGCTTGGCCTTGGACTTGTTGGCGGAGAAGCGCTGGATGAACAGCTGCAGCTCCTCGATCTTCTCCTGGTTGCGCTTGTTCTTGTTGCGGATCATGGCCTGGACCATCTGGCTGGACTCGTACCAGAAGTCGTAGTTGCCCACATACATCTTGATCTTGCCGTAGTCGATATCCACGGTGTGGGTGCAGACGGTGTTCAGGAAGTGGCGGTCATGGGAAACGGCGATGACCATGCCGGGGAAGTCCAGCAGGAAGTCCTCCAGCCAGTTGATGGCCTCGATGTCCAGGTTGTTGGTGGGCTCGTCGAGCATGACGATGTCGGGGTTGCCGAACAGGGCCTGGGCCAGCAGGACCTTGACCTTCAGTCGGGGGTCAGTCGTCTCCATCAGATCATAGTGCATGTCGGTGCCGATGCCCAGGCCCTGGAGCAGGCGGGAAGCGTCGCTTTCTGCCTCCCAGCCGCCCATCTCGGCGAATTCGGCCTCCAGGTCGGCGGCGCGCAGGCCGTCCTCGTCGGTGAAGTCCTCCTTCATGTAGATGGCGTCCTTCTCCTTCATGACCTCGTACAGGTGCTTGTTGCCCATGATGACGGTGTCCATGATGGTGTATTCGTCGTAGGCGTTCTGGTTCTGCTTCAGAACGGAGACGCGCTTTTCGGGGTCGACATGGATGTGGCCGGTGGTGGACTCCAGCTCACCGGTGAGCATGCGCAGGAAGGTGGATTTGCCGGCGCCGTTGGCGCCGATGATGCCGTAGCAGTTGCCGGGCAGGAACTGCAGATCGACGTGCTGGAACAGCCACTGGCCGCCGAACTGCATACCGAGGTTGGAAACAGTAATCATTTCAATCTCCTTAAATCATGTATTATTCACAAAAACGTACAGGGGGT
>JAFQSI010000031.1 GCA_017409645.1 Oscillospiraceae bacterium
AGCCCACCTTTGAGATCGTCGGCGAGGCCGGTCAGCGGCCCGTGGGCATCTGCGGCTCCGGCATCATCGACATCATCTCCGAGCTGTTCCGCACCGGCATCATCAACGCCCGGGGCCAGTTCGTCCGGGAGGGCCAGCGGGTCCGCCGGGACAGCCACGGCATGGGCCGCTTCGTGCTGGCCTTCGAGGAGGAGTCCGAGACGGGCCGGGAGGTATCCATCAACGAGGTGGACATCGACAACTTCATCCGGGCCAAGGGCGCCATCTTCTCCGCCATCGATACGCTGCTGAACTCCGTGGACATGACCGTAGACATGATCGACCATGTCTACGTGGCCGGCGGCATCGGCTCCGGCATCAACATGGGCAACGCCGTGAACATCGGCATGTTCCCCGACGTGGAGCTGGAGAAGTTCAGCTACATCGGCAACTCCTCCCTGACCGGTGCCTACGCCATGTGCGTCAGCGATATGGCCAACGAGAAGTGCGCAGAAGTCGCCGCCAACATGACCTATCTGGAGCTTAGCACCTACCCCGGCTACATGGATTCCTTTGTGGCCGCCTGCTTCCTGCCCCACACGGACCGCAGCCTGTTCCCCCACAGCGTTCAGGAGGTCTGATATGTTTCTGGGCAGACAGCATCACATTGCCATCATCGCCTCCGATTGGGAGAAGGCCCGGGAATTCTATGTGGAAAAGCTGGGTTTTGCGCTGATTCGGGAGGTCTACCGTCCCGCACAGGACGATTACCTGCGGATGCTGCGCCAGGGGGACACGACCCTGGAGCTGTTCATCCGGCCCGATGCGCCCCGACGTGTGACGGACCCGGAAGCGATGGGCCTGCGGCATCTGGCCTTCCATGTGGAGGACATCGAGCCGGTGGTCCGGTGGCTGAACAGCATGGGCATCGAAACGGAGCCCATCCGGGTGGATGCGGTCAATGGCGGAAGATTCACCTTCTTCAAGGACCCCGACGGACTGCCGCTGGAACTGCACGAATAAAAAGCCTTCCCCTCTGGGGAAGGTGCCCCAACGCGCGCAGCGCGGCAGGGGCGGATGAGGCTGGTACGCGGTACGAATTCGCCGAAACGCGGCAGAAGGAGCAGAGCAGTACCGCACCTCACCCGGCCCCTTCGGGGCCACCCTCCCCAAAGGGGAGGGCATGAATACACCAAAAGGAGAACACTGCAAATGCAGATCGAAAATCACAAGGAAGAGGTCCCCTTTTCCTTTTATGAAGAGAAATTCAACGCCCTGGACCCTGCGGAGGTGACGGCCCGGCTGCCCTTCGTGGGCTTTGACGGCAGCGCCTTTGCCATGGAGCTGCTGGGCACGGCGTATACCATCACCTGGCCCGCATATTCCATCACCCCCGTTCCGGCCCTGCCGGTGCAGACCTTCCTGCTGCGCCGTCTGCTGGAGGGCACCGCTAAGGAGAGCCAGGGCACCTGGAAGACCTTCCGGGAGATGCCCTGGGGCGAGATGTACCACAAGCCCTACTCCGGGCGCGTCCTGAGCCGGGCCGCCTACGGCTTCGGCTTCAAGCTGGCTGCCTTTGCCGCCGCCTGCGAAAAGCTGGGGGCGAAGAAGCTCAGCCACGGTGACGCGGGCTATGAATTCGAATTTTTCGGCCCCTTCAAAATGCAGATCCTGCTGTGGGAGGGCGACGACGAATTCCCCCCCAACGCCCAGGTGCTGTACACCGACAATTTCGCCGACTGCTTCGCGGCCGAGGACCGCGTCGTGGCGGGCGATATCCTGATCAGCCATATCAAGGCTGCGATGTAAAAGCGCATGAGCCCGCTGCAAAAAATGCAGCGGGCTCTGTTTATTCGGTTTCCACCGGAAATTCGCTTCCGAAAAGGATCGCAAGATAGTCCCGGCGGCCATAGAGTATACGGTCGATCCATACGGTTTCGCCGGAGATGTGGTAGAATATCATGTAGTTTCCACAGATCAGATAGCGGTACAGAATGTGAACGCCGGATACCTCCAGCGGTGTACCGGAGCAGGGGAACTGCTCCAATGGCTTGACCGTATCCCTGATCCTTCGGATCATGTCCCGGGCGGCGATTCGATTGTGAAGACGATGGGCGATATAGTCACCGGTTTCCACGAGATCCTGACGGGCCATGGGCGTGAAGACGATATCAGCCATCGTAACGCTCCTCCAGCTCCCGGAACAGATCCCCGGCGCGGATGACACCGAAATTCTCGCCGGAGCTGCGGCCCTGCTCCAGTTCGGTCAGCAGCTGCTGACGGGCCAGGAGCTGCTCATACTGGCGGTATTCTTCGATGTCCAGAACGGCATACCGTCCGTGTCCGTTTTTGGTCAGAAAAACAGGCTGGCCCACGGCGACATCTCTCAAAACTTCGCCATAATTGCGCAGATCGGATACGGGTTTGATGTTCGGCATGATGCATCCCTCCTCTGTAATCAGTATACCCGAAAGTTTCGTAAAATTCAACGATAAATTTTTCGCAGGATCCATAGAAAACGAGGGATGCATCCGCATCCCTCGTCAGCTTTTGTCCTGATTCCGCAGGCATTCGATGTAGTTGTTCAGATAGATGACATTGGCGGCGGACATGATCATGCCCTGCAGCAGGTCCTTCTCGTCGGTCTTTGTCTCGCCCAGATCTTCCAGGGTGTCCTTCAGGCCGAAGAAGAAAAAGATCATATTCTCCAGCTCCCGGGCCATGTAGTCGTAGGCCACGGGCAGGGTGTAGCTGCTGCGCTGGACCGAGATCAGCAGGTCGATGTTCTCCATGCTGGTCAGATTCTTGGCGATGGCCACGAAGAACAGGTAGCTGATCTGCTCCGGGAAATACTGCTTCTTCACCGGCGGGGGGATCAGGCCCTTCTTGACATAGTTGCTGACCATGGAGCCGGTCAGCTCCAGGCAGCCCAGGGGGGCGAGGAAGCTATTGATGTACTTGATCGTCTGTTCCAAATAAAGGCCGACTGTGGGGATCTCGGCGTACCGGGGGAGACGAAAGCCCCGGACCGATTCCGCCATCCGGCGTTTCAGTTCTGTTTTCATGGGTCTATTTTACATCCGGAATGTTGAAAAGTCAATGGTCAGGGCAGAAGAAGGCGACCCGGTCCATGTGGACCGGGTCGCAGTGGATTGCGCAGAGGATCAGATTACTTGGCGCGCTTCAGGACCAGGGGGAACAGCAGCTCGGCCATCTCGTCCTCCAGCTCCTCGGTGCCGGCCTCGATGGTCAGGGTGTCGCCATCGATGGTGTAGGTGTTGTAGACGCCGCCAACGGGCTCCACTTCCACATCCTCGGTCATGTACAGCTTGCCGTCCTCAGCCTTGTACTGGCCGGCGGACTCCATGTCGGCGTACATATCCTCGGTCATGATCTCGGCCTTCATCTCCTCGACCAGAGCGTCCAGGGACATGCCGGAAGCGGCCAGAGCCTCATTGACGTCGATCTCCAGACCCATGGAGGAGAAGTAATCGTTGAAGTACTTCTCCAGACCGACCTTCATATCCTCAATCAGGCCGTTCATGGTGGCGTCCATGCCCTCCTTGTCGACGGTCATGCTGTAGGTGCCGTCCTCGTTGAAGGTCATGACCAGGGGGATGGCGAAGGAGTCGACGGACAGGTACTCGGCCATGGTCTCGTCGCCGGAGGCGGCGATCTCAGCGTTGTAGACCTCGGCGATGTCGATGGTGGCGTTCCAGGTGCCGACCAGAGTTTCCTTCTTCTCTCCGCCGCAGGCGCACAGGGCCAGGGACAGGACGAGAACGAAGCTCAGCAGCAGTGCGATTCTCTTTTTCATGTGTGTATCTCCTTTGTATATTTTTGTGCTGGGGTATCAGAGTCAGTATAGCATAGATATCAAAATATTGCAATGTGTCGAGAAATGTTTTTTCTGCGCAAAAACAGGGGCGGACCATTCGGTCCGCCCCTGTGGGAATTTGATTCACAGATCAGTCGTCGTTCTGAGCTTCCTTGATGATCTTGTCCTGGTTGGCCTTGGGGACCTCCTCGTAGCGGACGAACTCCAGGGTGAAGGAGCCGCGGGCCTGGGTCATGGCGCGCAGATCGATGGCGTAGGAGGCCATCTCAGCCATGGGGACCTCAGCCTCGACGACGGTGTTGCCGTCGGCATCGGGGTTCATGCCCATGGGACGGCCGCGGCGCTTGGACAGGTCGCCCATGACGTCGCCGACGTAGGCCTCGGGAACGGTGACAGCCAGAGCGCCCACGGGCTCGAGCAGGGTGGGCATGGCCTTGGGCATGGCCTCCTTGAAGGCCAGGATGGCAGCCAGCTTGAATGCCATTTCGTTGGAGTCAACGGGGTGGTAGGAGCCGTCGTACAGGACAGCCTTCAGGCCGACCATGGGATAACCGGCCAGGGGGCCCTTCTGGATGGCTTCCTGGATGCCCTTCTCAACGGCGGGGTTGAAGTTCTTGGGAACGGCGCCGCCGACGACCTCGACGTCGAAGATCAGGTCGTTGGTCTCCTCCTGGGGAGAGAAGCGGACCCAGACATCGCCGAACTGGCCGGAGCCGCCGGTCTGCTTCTTGTGACGGCCGTGGGCCTCGACGGTCTTCTTGATCTTCTCGCGGTAGGCGATCTTGGCGGGGGACAGGACGGCGTCAACGCCGAAGCGGGACTTCAGCTTGGCGACCAGGACGTCCAGCTGCTGATCACCGGTGCCGGACAGGACCAGCTGGTGCGTCTCAGCGTTGTTGACCAGGGAGAAGGAGGGATCTTCCTCGTTCAGGCGGTTCAGGCCGGTGCCGACCTTCTCCTCCTGACCGCGGGTCTTGGGAGCGATGGCCATGGAGTAGCAGGCGGGGGCGTAGGGGATGCCCTTCAGGGAGACGACCTTTCTGGGGTCGCACAGGGTGTCGCCGGTCTTGACCTTGTCCATCTTGCCGATGGCGCCGATGTCGCCGCAGGAGAGGACCTTGACCTCGGTGGCCTTCTTGCCGCACATGGCGTACAGGCGGCCCAGCTTCTCCGTCTCGCCGGTGCGGGCGTTGACCAGAGTGGTGTCGGAGGTGATCTCGCCGGAGAGGACCTTGATGAAGGAGTACTTGCCGAACTGGTCGGAGACGGTCTTCCAGACGAAGGCAGAGGGCACGCCGCCGGGGGAGACGACGAACTCCTCAATCTCGCCGTCGGCATTGGTGGCCTTGTGGTAGTTGCCCTGGACGGGGTTGGGCAGCAGGTCGATGATGTGATCCATCAGCATCAGGGAGCCCAGGCAGGTGACGCCGGAGCCGCACAGCACGGGGAACAGGCTCAGGTCCTTGACGCCCTGGCGCAGGCCGTTGATCATCTCGGCGTAGGTGAAGTCGTCACCCTCGAAGAAGCGGTCCATCAGCTCCTCGTCGGTCTCGGCGACGGCTTCCTTCAGAGCGTCGTGGAACTCCTCGATGACGTCAGCCTTGTCATCGGGAACGGAGATCTCGACCCGCTTCAGAGAAGCCATCTCATAGGCGCGCTTGTTCAGCACGTCGATGATGCCGGTGACCTTCTTGGAGCCGTTCCAGATGGGAACGACCACGGGAGCGATCTTGTTGCCGTACTTCTCGCGCAGGGCCTCGAAGGTGGCGTTGTAGTCGGAGTTGTCCTCGTCGACCTTGGAGATGTAGACGAAGCGGGGCATGTTGCGCTCCTCGCAGTACTTCCAGGCCTTCTCGAAGCCGACGGTGATGCCGTCCTTGGCGCTCAGGACCAGGATGGCGGCGTCAGCGGCCCGCAGGGCCTCCATGACGGCACCGGAGAAATCGAAGGCGCCGGGGGTGTCCAGAACATTGATCTTGATGTTCTTGTACTCCAGAGGCAGCACGGAGGTGGAGATGGAGATGTGGCGCTTGGTCTCCTCAGGGTCGAAATCGGAAACGGTGTTGCCGTCGGCATTCTTGCCCATACGGACGATGGCACCGGTCATGTAGAGCAGGCTCTCGGCCAGAGCGGACTTGCCGCTGCCGCTGTGGCCCAGCAGGCAGATGTTGCGGATGGAATTAACGGTATACATGATTAAAAACTCCTTTCGGGAAGGCCGTACCTCCCGTGAATGTCCTTGGATGGTGGCGAAAACCACAACAAGGTCATTATACACGAAGCCGGTGGTAATTTCAACGATTATTTTGTTCAAAACGCATTTTTGGATACATACGGCGGACATTTGTTTATTCCACACAATCTATGTATACAAAAATTGGTATGAATACACAAAAACAAGTGTCCGCATGACAAAGAAAACACCCAACGCCGGGGCGTTGGGTGTATCAGCTTGTGATAAAAGTTACTTGCCTCTCCCTCTGGGAGAGGTGGCCGAGCGCAGCGAGGTCGGATAGGGCATCCCGATTTTCTGTGAAAATCGGGGAGAATCGAATATTTGCATTGCAAATATTCGATAACCCTCTCAGTCACGCTGACGCGTGACAGCTCTCCCAAGGGGAGAGCCAAGGCGCTTTGCGCGTTTTAGGGGTTCTTTGACAGTCTGAAGCCCCCAGCGCCGCGGCGCTGGGGGCTGGTATATCGTTCCGGCGGGATCAGATATTCCGGGTCCACTCGGAGATCATCAGACCGGGCACGGCCCAGCACAGCTCCAGCAGCAGCAGGTTCGCCGGGGTCATCAGATCCGTCCGGCCGGACAGGGTCAGGATCAGCACCGCGGCCAGACCCACCAGGCCGCCCAGGATATGGACAGCCGCGCCGGCCACGGAGGCGATGCGCAGGGCCCGGGCGCCGGTGACGGCGAAGGCTGCGCCGGTCAGACCCTCCTGGGTGGTCAGGGCGCAGGGGACGGCCTTCTCCGGATCGGGCTGCCAGGCGGCCAGCTTCTCCCGGTCAGCCACCGGGGGGAAGGCGATGCGCCGGGTATCCACATTGTACTTGCCCCGGATGAAGCTCTCGCTGAGCAGGAAATTGGTGCTGGCCAGGACCGGGGTCAGCTTCCGCTGACCGCACAGGGAGGCAAGGCCCGCGCTGACGCCCTTGAGCTTACCGAAGGCCAGGGCGAAGACACAGGCGAATTCGCCGTCGATGGAGATGTAGACGGCCTGATTCACCCGGGTGCCCGCGGGTAGCTCAACGCCCATGCGCTTGAGGAATTCCTGGGTGCCCACCAGCACGCTCTCGCCGCAGATGATGGCGCCGCAGCCCTCGTCGCCGTAGCTCTTGAACTCGTCGATCTCGAAGGTCTGGCCCCGGCGGCTCTTAAGCATATGCTCGAACAGGGGAGCCAGGCAGCTTCCGCTGGCGGTCATGACGGCGGTGGCATAGCCGATGATGGTGTCCGGGTTGCGGCTGGAGTAGAATTTGACGCCGTTGATCTTGACGCTGCCGCCGGGCAGCAGATCCTCGTCGCTCAGGGGCATCACAGCCTTTCCGGCGGCGGCCTTCACGCCCTGCCAGCCGCAGATGACGGAGCCGAACCGGTACAGACGGCGCTGGAGGGTCCACATGGGCCGGGTCTGGGAGATCAGCATGGTGGCCGGACACGCGGCCAGGATGGCGGCGGACCAGGTCCGGACGCCCACCTGCAGACCGCCCCGCAGACCCGCGGCCACGCTGATGGCGGCCGACAGCACCAGCGCAGCCAGTGCAAAGCGGCTGATGGCCCGCTCGGGGGCGGTGGGCTGGTCGCAGACATCCATGAAATCCTCGGGCTGGCCCTCGGTGACGCAGAAGCCGGGACGGCCCTCGTGACAATCCGGGGCCTTCGACACCCGGTTGAGACAGGTGGCCTTGCGCAGGGTGTCCATCTGGCACAGCTGGGTGCTGCGCTTCTGGTACTCCGACCACAGGCACATCAGCGTCTCCAGACAGAAGGCGGCGCAGAAGGGGATCTTCACCTGCTGCAGGCAGAAGATGCCGTCGGCAACGCAGGCGATGAAGGAAAATGCCAGCAGGGTATCGGTGGTGAACCGGCCCCGCAGCAGGCCGCCGATGCCGTCGGCCAGACGCTCCCAGCACAGCAGTGCAGAAAACAGCATGGCGAACAGCTCGCCGAAGACCAGAAGCCGCATCCGGTTCTCCTGGACCATGTTGAACCGGTGCAGGATGATGGAGAACACCGCCGCTGCTACGATCAGGACGCTGACGAACAGGGCGATCTGCAGCTTGCCCACGCCCTTTTCGCTCAGGGCGTAATAGCGCTGCTCCGGACCCTCCATGAGCTTGCGCTTCAGCTCGCCCAGCCGGTTTTTGGGCCGGAAGACGATGGGCTCCGGGGGCACATACTCGTCGATGGGCTGGTCATACTGGGGCTCCCAGCCCGCGGAGAAGGGCTCGGCGCCCTCGGGGGTGGGATCGGGGATCTCCGGGGGCTGCTGGCCCACGGGGGTGAAGGACTGGGTATCGCCGGAGACGGCGGCGGGAGCCTGGGAGCGGACCCGGGCGGTGTCGATGCGGATGGTGTCGGAGCCGGGCTCCGGTGCAGGCGCGGACTTCGGGGCGGGGGTCCAGACCAGGACCTCCGGCTCGTCGCTGACCGGTGCGGACTCGGCGGGCGGGGCGTCTGCCATCAGCTCCAGGGGGGGCAGATCCTCCAGAAGCTCCGGTGCGGCGTCGTCATGGACCAGACCGTCGTCGCTCTGGGAGCCGAACTCCCGCAGGATGTCCTCCAGGGTAAATTCGGGCAGCTCCTCCTCGGGGATGCGGATATCGTTCTCGTCCATGCTCACACCTCCGTGTTCAGCCGCTGACGGACTGCTTCATATAGGAGGATGGATGCGGCGGCGGAGGCGTTCAGGGAGGAGATCCGACCGGACATGGGGATGTGTACCAGCATGTCGCAGTTCTTCCGGACCAGGGGGCTCAGACCGTCGCCCTCGTTGCCGATGACGATGGCGGCGGGACCGGTCAGGTCGGAGCGGTACATGGGCACGGAGCCCTCACCGGCGGCGCCGTAGATCCAGACGCCCTTCTCCTTCAGCTCGGCGATGCAGGTGTTGATGTTGATGACCCGGGCGACCTTCATGTACTCCACGGCACCGGCGGAGGCCTTGGCCACGGTGGCGGTCAGACCCACGCTGCGGCGCTTGGGGATGATGACGCCGTGGGCTCCGGCGCACTCGGCGCTTCTCATAATGGCACCCAGGTTGTGGGGATCAGAAAGCTCGTCGCAGATGACGATCAGGGGCGCCTGGCCCCGGGCGGCGGCCTCTTCGAGGATGTCGTCGATGGTGGCGTACTCGTGGGCAGCGGCCTGGGCGATGACGCCCTGGTGGGCGTGGGTGGTGGACATCAGGTCCAGCTTGCGCCGGTCCACGGGGACGATGACGGCACCGGCCTCCTTGGCCATGGCGGCGAGGCGCTGCAGGCCCTTGTCGATGTCGCCGTCGGCGATGAAGACCTTGTCGATTGTCCGTCCGGCCCGCAGAGCCTCGGTCAGGGCGTTGCGGCCCTCCAGCCGTGTCTCGTCCTCCTCCTGGACCTCGGGCACGGCGGCACGGGGCTCCCGCTTCCCGTCAAAACGCCGGTCCCGGCGGTCACCGGGATGTCGGCGGGGATTGTTTTCTCTCATAGAAGTCAACTCCTGAATTTAGGATATACAGATTCATTATAACAGAAAACGGCAGCAAGCTCAATACCTTTTCACGGAAAAAGGCCGCCCCTTTCGGGGCGGCAGCAGTGTGTTGAAAAAGCCCCTTGCCTCTCCCTTTGGGAGAGGTGGCCGAGCGCAGCGAGGTCGGAGAGGGCCTCCCGATTTTCTATGAAAATCGGGTTTATCGAATATTTGCATCGCAAATATTCGATAAACCCTCTCAGTCATGCTTGCGCATGACAGCCGCCTGCGGGCGGCCCGGTCGCGGCTCTGACAGCCCACCGGGCTGTCATTCACTACCGCGACTGCGCTTCGCTTACACCCAAAGGGAGAGCCAGGGAGCTTTGCGCAAAATAGGTCTATCGACAATCAAAGGCCGCCCCTTTCGGGGCGGCCGGGATATGTACGCAGCTTACTTGGCCAGTGCGCTCTCGTACTTCTTGATCTTGACCTTGAACAGGGCCAGCATGGCGACGGCGAAGACGATGCCGACGACCACGGCGATGGGGTAGTAGGTACTCATGGGGATGCCCATGGGAGTCCACAGCAGGCCCATGCACTCACCGGCGGCCATGAAGTAGGTCATGGACACGGCGGACATGAAGGTGGCGGGAACGGCGGTGAGCCAGTAGTTCTTCTTGTTCTGGGCCAGGTACATGGAGGCGGCCCACAGGGCGATCATAGCCAGAGTCTGGTTGGACCAGGAGAAGTAGCGCCAGACGATGGAGTAGTCGATGTGGCAGATGACAGCACCGATGGCCAGCATGGGCACGGTCAGAGCCAGACGCTTCTTCCAGTTGCTCTGGTCGATCTTGAACCAGTCGGCGATGGTCAGACGGGCGGAGCGGTAAGCGGTGTCACCGGAGGAGATGGGGCAGACGATGACGCCCAGCAGGGCCAGCGCGCCGCCGATCTTGCCCATGGTGGACTGGCAGATGGCGTAGACGACGGTGGGAGTGCCGATGGCAACGCCCTCGGCCAGGGAGGCCTTGATGACGGGGTAGACGGTGCAGCCGGCGGCACACCAGACCATGGCGATGACGCCCTCGGCGATCATGGCGCCGTAGAAGACCTTCTGGCCCATCTTCTCAGACTTGCAGCAGCGGGCCATCATGGGGGACTGGGTGGCATGGAAGCCGGAAATGGCGCCGCAGGCGATGGCGATGAACATGAACGACCAGATGGGGGTACCGGCGGGATGCTGGTTGCCGAAGTTCTCCCACAGCTCGGGCATGACGTAGTTGCCGGAGAACAGCATGGAGCCGGAAACGCCGACGGCCATGATGATCAGACAGGCGCCGAAGACGGGGTACAGCTTGCCGATGACCTTGTCAATGGGCACGAAGGTGGCGACCACATAGTAGATCATGACGACCCAGAGCCAGAAGGTGGCGTCCAGCTTCTCAGGGGTCAGCATGGCCAGCAGACCGGCGGGGCCGGTGGTGAACACGACGCCGCACATGACCAGCAGGATCACGGAGAACACGCGCATCACCTGACGCATGCCGTTGCCCAGGTAGTGGCCGGTCAGCTCGGAGATGGAAGCGCCATTGTGGCGCATGGACAGCATGCCGCACATATAGTCGTGAACGGCACCGGCGAAGATGCAGCCGAAGACGATCCACAGGTAGGCCACGGGTCCGAACAGGGCGCCGCCCAGGGCACCCAGGATGGGGCCGGTACCGGCGATGTTCAGCAGCTGGATCAGGAAGACCTTCCAGGTGGGCATGGGGACGTAGTCAACGCCGTCCTCCAGGGCATAGGCGGGGGTCTGACGGTCGTCGGGACCGAAGACCTTGGTCACGTACTTGCCGTAGAGCATATAGCCCACGAGCAGCAGCACGACACAGAGAATGAAGGTGATCATAGAGTTTCCTCCTTGAACATATATTTCCCGGCAGCTTTCGCTCCCGATTGCTTCTATTATATTGCGCTTGTCAAAAATGTTCAAGCTAAGATTGAGTAAATAGAATGAAATTGTTCAAAACAACGGAATTGGAATTACGCAACCGGTTGTTTCCCAAATATTGGATGGCGTTTCCCGGGGGATTACCCCCAAAAAAGGTGTGCCGCAGAACCTGCGGCACACCAAAAATCACTTGTCGATATGGACGTTCACATGGGGGTAGGTCATCTTGACACCGGCCTGGTCGAATTCGCGCTTGATATTCTCATTGATGGCGAACATGGTGTTCCAGTACGCGTCGGCAGTGGTCCAGACCCGCAGGGTGTACTCGATGGCGCTCTCGCCGTAGTTCAGCACGGCGGCAAAGGGCGCTTCGGGAGTGTTGATCACGGTGCCGATCCTGGCGGCCTCCAGCAGGGCGGCCTTCACCGTCTCGATGGGAGTCTCGTAGGAAGCGGACACATTGATGTCCACCCGGCGGGTGCCGGAGGTGGAGTAGTTGACGATCTGGCTGGCCACCACGGCGGAGTTGGGGATGGAGATGGTCTTGTTGTCGGGGGTGGTCAGCTTGGTGTAGGTGATGTCGATGGTCTGCACGACGCCGCCCTGACCGGCGATCTCCACATAGTCGCCGGAGCGGAAGGGGTGGTTGCTGAGCAGGGTAAAGCCGCCGATGACATTGGCCAGGGCGTCCTGCAGGGAAAGCGACAGGGCCAGGGAGGCGACGGAGGCCAGGGCCACCACGCCGGTGAC
>JAFQSI010000032.1 GCA_017409645.1 Oscillospiraceae bacterium
CCTCAAGCACGTTCTGGAGAAGACCCTGGGTGCGAAGGTGGGCCTGATCGGCACCACCGCCAACATGATCGGCGATGAGGTCCTGCCCACCGAGCGGACCACCCCCGAGAGCTTCGAGCTGCAGGGCCTGTTCGCCCGGATGCGCGACAGCGGCTGCACCCATGTGGTCATGGAAGTCTCCTCCCATGCCATCGCCCTGGACCGGGTGGGGGGCGTGCGGTTCGATGCCGCGGCCTTCACCAACCTGACCGAGGACCATCTGGATTTCCACAAGACCATGGACCACTACTGCATGACCAAGGCCCAGCTTTTCAAGCGCTGCGCCCGGGGCGTCATCAACGCCGACGACGCCTACGCAGGCAAGATGCGCTCTGCTGCAGACTGCCAGGTCCTGACCACCGCCGTGGCAGGGGAGGGCGCGCTGGCTGCGAAGGATCTGCAGCTCCGGGCCGACGGCATCGATTTCACCGCCGTCCTGGAGGGCCGGGAGGTCCCCGTTTCTCTGGGCATCCCCGGCAAATTCACCGTATACAACGCCCTGACCGTTCTGGGTCTGGCTGTCTCCCTGGGCATCGACCTGGCGGACGCAGCGAAGGCCCTGGCGGACGCACCGGGCGTCAAGGGCCGGGTGGAGGTGGTCCCCACCCCCGGCACCGACTACACCGTCCTGATCGACTACGCCCACACCCCCGATGGCCTGGAGAATGTCCTGAGCGCCGTCAAGGGCTTCTGCACCGGGCGGCTCATCGCCGTGTTCGGCTGCGGCGGCGACCGGGACCCCATCAAGCGGCCCATCATGGGCGAGATCGGCGCGAGATTGGCGGACGTCGCCATCATCACCTCCGACAATCCCCGGACCGAGGATCCGGAGTCCATCATCGCAGACATCACCCCCGGCGCAGACCGGGCGGGGAAGCCCTATGAGGTGGTCGTCGACCGGATCGAAGCCATCCGCCGGGCCATGACCATCGCAGAAAAAGACGACATCATCGTGCTGGCCGGAAAGGGCCACGAGACATACCAGGAGATCATGGGCGTCAAGCACCATATGGACGAGCGCGAGATCGTCGCAGACATCCTGGAAGAAAAGAAGGGATAACCAATGGGAAAGATCACCTTACAGCAGGCCGCCGACTGGTGCGGCGGCACCATCGACCCCAGATACGCGGAGGTGGAATTTCTGGGCGCCAACAATGACACCCGGATCCTCCAGCCCGGCCAGCTCTTCATCGCCCTGAAGGGCACCCGGGACGGTCACGACTTTATCTCCATGGCCCTGGAAAAGGGCGCGGCGGCGATCCTCTGTGAGCGCTGCGACGGGGACTGGCCCGCCATCGTGGTGCCTGACACCCGCATCGCGCTCGGACAGATCGCAAACGGCGAGCGCAGGCGCATCGGCATGAAGGTCGTCGGCGTCACCGGCTCCGTGGGCAAGTCCACCACCAAGGAGATGATCTCCACGGTGCTGCAGTCCACCTACCGGACAGCCAAGACCCCCGCCAACCACAACAACGACATCGGCATGCCCATGGGCATCCTTGCCATGCCGGAGGACACCGAGGTCGCGGTCCTGGAGATGGGTATGAACCACTTCCGGGAGATGGCCTACCTGAGTTCCATCGGCCAGCCGGACGTCGCCGTCATCATCAACATCGGCACCATGCACATCGAGCATCTGGGCTCCCAGGAGGGCATCCTGAAGGCCAAGCTGGAGATCCTCGAGGGCATGGAGGCCACGGCCCCCGTGCTGCTCAACGGCGATGACAAGTATCTGAAGACTGCCGAATGTGGTGTCCACGCCGTCACCTGTTTCGGCGTGGGCGAAAACTGCGCCGTCCGGGGCATCGACCCGGAGATCACCACCGGCTGCGTCCGCTTCC
>JAFQSI010000269.1 GCA_017409645.1 Oscillospiraceae bacterium
ACGGTGAACCCGAATGTCGATGATTACACCAAGATCGTCATCCACGCCGTTGACCCCAAGGGCACGACCTGGGACTTTTCGATCACCAGTGGCAACTCCATCGAGCTGCTTGTGGATCAGGCTGAGCTGACCGGAACCTGGACGATCTACGCCGACGTCTACAACGACTACGGCGTGTTCCGCGGATCCTCTTCCGGTTCCAAGGCCCGGCTGAAGGTCAACCCTCTGCCGTTCTGAGTGTCGCCGCACCACTGATATTTGCTGAAAAGGCCCTCCCGGCTTCCGGGAGGGCCTTTTGCGGTCAGGTGGGATCAGATGCGGGCAACGCCGCTTCTGCGGGCGGCTTCGGCCACGGCCTTGGCAACGGCGGGGCCGACTCTGGGGTCGAAGGCGGCGGGGATGATGTACTCCTCGCTCAGCTCCTCGTCGGAGATCAGGTCCGCCAGGGCCATGGCTGCGGCCATCTTCATCTCCTCGTTGATGTCGCTGGCCCGGACGTCGAAGGTGCCCCGGAAGATGCCGGGGAAGGCCAGCACGTTGTTGATCTGGTTGGGATAGTCGGAGCGGCCGGTGGAGACGACCCGGGCGCCGCCGGCCTTGGCTTCGTCGGGGAAGATCTCCGGGGTGGGATTGGCGCAGGCAAAGATGATGGCGTCGCGGTTCATGGAGGCGACCATTTCCTTCGTCAGCTGACCGGGGGCGGAGACGCCGATGAACACGTCGGCTCCGGCGATCACGTCGGCCAGACGGCCGGCCTTCTTCTCCAGATTGGTGACCTGGGCCATCTCCTCCTTGATCCAGTTCAGGCCCTCGCGGCCGGCGTAGATGGCGCCCCTGCGGTCGCACATGGTGATGTGCCGGAAGCCTGCGGACAGCAGCAGCTTGACGATGGCGATGGCGGCGGCACCGGCGCCGGAGGTGACGATCTTCACGTCCTCCTTCTTCTTGCCCACTACCTTCAACGCGTTGGTCAGGCCCGCCAGGGTGATGACGGCGGTGCCGTGCTGGTCGTCGTGGAAGATGGGGATGTCACACTTTTCCTTGAGCTTGCGCTCGATCTCGAAGCAGCGGGGCGCGGAGATGTCCTCCAGATTGATGCCGCCAAAGCTGCCGGACATCAGGTAGACGGCGTTGACGAACTCGTCCACATCCTTGCTCTTGACGCACAGGGGGAAGGCGTCCACATCGGCGAAGGCCTTGAACAGGGCGCACTTGCCCTCCATGACGGGCATACCGGCCTCGGGGCCGATGTCGCCCAGCCCTAAGACGGCGGTGCCGTCGGTGATGACGGCGCAGAGGTTGTGGCGGCGGGTCAGCTCATAGGACTTGTTGACGTCCTTCTGGATCTCCAGACAGGGCTGGGCCACGCCGGGGGTGTAGGCCAGGGACAGGTCGTCCTTGGTCTGGCAGGGCACGGTGCAGACGACCTCGATCTTGCCGCCCCACTCACCGTGCAGGCGCAGGGATTCTTTCGCGTAATCCATAATACAAAATCTCCTTTACAATGACGGAAATACCGTTGGGAATGATGGTGACAGTGGCGTCGTCCCCCTTCAGGGCACGGGCCTTCTCCACAGCAGCCTGAAGGGTGGGGGCATAGTCCAGCTTCATCTCCCGCAGGGTCGGCTCCATCTCCGGCCGGGAGACGAAGATCACATGATGCTTCATCAGGATCCTCGCCAGGATCTGGCTCTCCCACTGGTCGGGGATGGTTTTGTGCTGGGGCGTGGCAACGCACTGGGCGAAGTGGTCCGCCGGAGAGGTGCAGTCCCGTAAGGAGCGGTAAAAGCCCTCGCCGCCGGTGCCGTCAGCAAGCTCTGCGCACATGATCAGCACCGCGCCCTTCCGGGCCGAGGCCTCGGCGGCGGTCAGGCCCTTGACGCTCTGGTAGATGTTCTGGTCCAGGGGCGCGCCGCCGTTGGAAGTGATGACGATGTCGGCGGGGACGGCGTCCACCTGGCAGTAGGGCCGCAGGAACCGGACGCCCGCCCCGTGGGCAGCCTCCGGGTCCCCGGCAAAGGCGGCCACGGTCTTCTTCTCCTCGTCGATGATGACGTTGACGATAAACTGCAGCTTCGCCATCCGGGCGGCGGCCACCATGTCGATGTGCAGGGGATTCCTGTCCAGCACACCGGTCCGGGCGTATGGGGAGGCGATAAACGCGCCGCAGTGGTTGCCCAGGACCGTGGTCCTGTCGCAGACGCCGGGCAGCACGCTCTTGCGGCCCCCGGAGAAGCCCGCGAAGAAATGGGGCTCGATGAAGCCCTCGGAGATCAGCAGGTCCGTCTGGACTGCCAGCCGGTCGATGACCAGGGGCGCGCCGGAGGGCAGCAGGCCGATCTCCACATTGGAAGATGCATCAAATGCGTCGTGGACCACGATCTTTTCCCGGCTGGCGATCTCGGGGCCCAGCTTGGCTTCCAGCTCCGCGGTGGTGGTGGGCCGGTGGAAGCCGGTGGCCACCAGCAGCGTCACGGCGATATCCGGGCTGCCCTTTCTCAGCTCCGCGAGCATGGGGGGCAGGATATCCCGGCTGGGCACCGGACGGGTGTGGTCGGAAATGATGATGGTGCAGGTTTTCTTGCCCCTGGCAAGCTCCCGCAGCCCTTTGGAGCCGATGGGGTTGGCAATGGCCTCCTCCACGATCTTGATACCGGGCCGCTCCGACTTCAAGGTGTCGATCCGGGAGGTCAACAGACCGTCATAGGGCATATTGCACTCGATATACCCCTTGCCGTAAGGAATATGAATACTCATTGGGAACTCCTTAAATTCTCAATTCCTTAGTAGTTGCCCTTGAACACGTCCTCCTTGACGGGGGGCCGGTAGTCGCCGAAGTAGGCGCCGAAGTCCAGTCCCAGGTAATTGCACAGGTCCAGGACCTCGACCATGGTGTTGTCGTTGACGGGGATGCCGTTGGCCCGGCGGTCAGCGATGGCGGCGATCTCCTTCTCGCCGTGGGTGTAGATGCGCTCCTGGCCGTCGGCCTTGGGGGACTCCCGCAGCTCCTGGAGGTAGGTGGAGAAATGGGCCTTGATGGCCTCGGGGTCGCCGAAGAAGGCGGGTTTGATGGACATGAAGCCGTGGCAGATATTGCCCTTGCCGCCGGTCATGAAGTAGTTGGAGGTGGCGCCCATGGAGAGGATGGAA
>JAFQSI010000270.1 GCA_017409645.1 Oscillospiraceae bacterium
CAACCCCGCGTGCATCGTGCTGGGCGGCGGCATCATGGTCCAGCCCCTGATCCTGGAGCTGATCCGGGAAAAGGTCAGCCGGTTCATCATGCCCAGCTTCGCCCGGGTGGACATCCGCCCCGCGGAGCTTGGCAACACCGCGGGCCTGCTGGGTGCCTGCCATCTGGCCGCGCAGCAGCTGCAGAATGACCGGTAAAGACCGTTTTGGATCACAAAAACAGGGCGTGCTGCATTTTTGCAGCACGCCCTTTCCATATGTACGTCCGCCATGCGTTCCAGCCGACGAGATTGTCACACGGTGCCCAGATATTGCAGCAGCTGCCGCTTTCCGGGGTACATGGGCCGGTCTTCGGGTCGGCATACAGCGGTATGCACCCGGATCTGCAATTCGGGATACAGCTCCCCTGCGGCGCGGCAGAGCTGTGCTTCCGCGCCCGGGTCCAGCACCCGGGCCTCGATGGTCAGCTGCCCGTCGAAGGCCGCCCGATGATCCACCAATTCCGGGACCCGGAACAGGGCTCCGTCCAGCTCCTCTATGGAAATGCCTCCATCCCGGCGGGAAACGGCATCGAGCCGTCTGGTGACGCCGCCGCAGGGACACGGGGGCAGAATTCGGGTGTGATCCCCCGTCCGGTAGCGGATCAACGGCATGGCGTCGGCCCCGATGGTGGTGATGACCAGCTCGCCGTATGCGCCGTCGGGCAGCACCTTGCCGCTTGCGTCGATGATCTCCGGGATGATGTGATTCTCCCGCAGGTGCATCCCCTCGAAGGCCGGACAGGTCACCGCCCCGCCCAGGCCGCACTCCCGGCTGCCGTAGTGGGGATAGAGTTTGCTGCCCAGCGTCTTTTCCAGCTCCGCCATGACCCCCTCCGGGCAGGCGTCGCCGGATACCAGCGCTCTTTGGATGGGCAGCTCCGGCCCGTACATCCGGGCAAGGCCCAGCAGCGTCACCGGGAAGCCGATGTAAGTCTCAGGCTCCGTCTCCCGAACCAGTTGACATAATTCTCCCCAACTCCCGCCGAAGCCGGCCCTGACGGGCACCGCCCCCAGCCGCTCCACCGCCCGGGCGATCAGGTCCCCCAGGCCGAAGGGGCCGGTGAAGGGAAAGGCGATCAGGCACTTCTCCCCCGCCGACAGCATCTCTGAAATGCCCGCAGCAAAGAAGCCCACGGTATGCTCCGTGTCCCGCTCCGTGTAGAAGACCCGCTTGGCCGGTCCTGTGGTCCCCGAGGTGGCTCCCGAAATGACCCGGCTGACCTCCCACTGGCTCGTCAGCAGAAATTTGTTGGGAAAAGCCGCCAAATCGTCGGCGGTGGTGAACGAAAGGGTCTGCAATTGTTCCAGATTCTCCAATTTTTCGGGATAGTCCCTGTAAAATCCGCCCCTGGCCCGGACCCTGGCCAGCGTCTCATTGAGCCGCCGAAGCTGCAGCGCCTCCAGGCCCTCCCGGGTCAGCTCCGGGAGGGCCTCGATGGTTTCGATCCAGTTGTCCAGCTTCGTTC
>JAFQSI010000271.1 GCA_017409645.1 Oscillospiraceae bacterium
GACAGTGCTACAATTATCTTGTATAAAAAACGACCTTTAAGGAGGAACTATCCATGAGTGTTCTCACCGATCTGATCTACGGCGGCTCCAATGCCGTTGCCGGTCTGACTGAGGGAGCCGTCAACGCCGCCATCGAAAAGTTTGGCGCTGACCATCCCATCGCATTCCCCAATACCGCCTACTACTTCCCCACCATCTACGCCGCCACCGGCGTGAAGGTCAAGACTCTGGGCGATCTGGTCCCCTGCGTGGGCGTGCTGAAGAGCCTGATCACGAACCAGGAGGACCTGGGCCAGGCTCTGAACGCCGGTCTTGCCACCGCCGTGGGCGCCGAGATCATCGAGGGCCTGAAGCGGGCCGAGTCCGAGAATCCCTACGAAAATGAGTCCGGCATCGGCTTCGTGCCCGATCCCATCATCCGCTCCCTGGGCGTGCCCCTGGTCACCGGCGACATCCCCGGCGTCGCTGTCGTGCTGGGCAAGGCCGAGGATCCCGCCGATGTGGTCAATGTTGTCAAGGACTACCAGTCCAAGGGCATCCTGACCTGCATGGTGGGCGACTGCATCGAGCAGTGCCTGGAGGGCGGCGTGAAGATGGGCCTGGAGTACCGCGTGGTGCCCCTGGGCCACGATGTGACCTCCGTCATCCACGTTGTCACCATCGCCATCCGTGCCGCTCTGATCTTCGGCAACATCCAGCCCGGTGATCTGGCCGGTCTGTTGGAGTACACCAAGACCCGCGTCCCCGCCTTCGTCAACACCTTCGGCGCCATCGATGCTGTGGTCGTCTCCGCCGGTGCCGGTGCCATCGCCCTGGGCTTCCCCGTGGTGGTCGACATCGACCTGGGCGAGAACCAGGTCCCCGGCGCTCTGGAAAGTGTCTGCGACCACACCGAGACGGTCAAGAAGTCCCTGGAGCTGCGGGAGATCAAGATCAAGGTCAAGGAGCTGCCCATCCCCGTAGCCTTCGCCGCCGCCTTTGAGGGCGAGATCATCCGTAAGGCCGACATGCACAACGAGTGCTGGTCCAACAAGAACCCCACCGCCGAGCTGGTCATGATGCGCGACCTGAGCGAGGTGGAGGATCACAAGATCACCGTCATCGGCCCCGAGCTGGCAGATCAGAAGGACCTGGCTCTGGCCACCTTTGTCGAGGTCGCCGGCAAGAAGATGCAGGCCGACTTCGAGTCCGTCATCGAGCGCAAGTTCCACGCCTGGTTCAACTACATGGAGGGCGTCATGCACACCGGCCAGCGTAACCAGGTCCGTGTCCGTGTCAGCAACTCCGCTTTTGAGAACGGTCTGACCTTGAAGCACTTCGCCGAGGTCCTGTACTTCATGATCCGCGACGAGTTCGACGCCGTCGTCGACAAGTGCCAGGTCACCATCATCACCGACCCCGAGAAGGCCGCCCAGTTCCGCGACGAGGTCGCCATGCCCCGCTACACGATGCGCGATGAGCGTCTGGACGCCATGACCGACGAGTCCGTGGACCGCTACTACACCTGCATCCTGTGCCAGTCCTTCGCCCCCGCCCACTGCTGCGTGGTCACCCCCGAGCGTCTGGGCCTGTGCGGCGCCGTTTCCTGGCTGGACGCCAAGGCCACCAACGAGCTGGACCCCAACGGCCCCTGCCAGCCCATCTTCAAGGAGGGCTGCACCGACGAGCGCACCGGCCGCTTTGCCTCCGTTGACAAGGCCATCTACGATTCCACCCACGGCGCTGTGGAAACCGTCACCCTGTACTCCATCCTGGAGGACCCCATGACGAGCTGCGGCTGCTTCGAGTGCATCTGCGGCATCGAGCCCATGTCCAACGGCTTCGTCATCGTCAACCGGGAATTCGCCGGCATGACCCCCGCGGGCATGACCTTCGGCGAGCTGGCTTCCTGCACCGGCGGCGGCGTTCAGACCCCCGGCTACATGGGCCACGGCCGCCACTTCATCAGCTCCAAGAAGTTCATCGCCGCCGAGGGCGGCATCGAGCGCATCGTCTGGATGCCCAAGGAGCTGAAGGATGACGTGGCTGATCGCCTGAACAAGACTGCCATGGAGCTGTACGGCATCGAGAATTTCGTCGACTACATCGCCGACGAGACCATCACCGCCGATCCCGAGGAGCTGCTGAACTGGCTGACGGAGCGCAATCACCCCGTCCTGGGCCTGGAGCCTCTGCTGTAATTCCATAAATTTCGAGCGCACCCCGCAAGGGGTGCGCTTTCTTCTGTCTTAATATGCTTATCGACTTAAGTCACCAACGCACGTCTTGCCTCCCCCACAGGGGGAGGGGGACCGCGAAGCGGTGGAGGGGGTGTACATCCAATGTCAGCACACTCCCTCAGTCAGCTTCGCTGACAGCCCCCTCTCAGAGGGGGCCAAGAAGTCCGTGCCGATTCAAGCTGATGAGCCTTTTCTTAATTTCTTAATTGTAACCGTTTGTGGTTGAAATCTGTCGAATAAACGGGTATGATATAGAGACAAGAAAGAGAGAAGGAGGCAGATCCCATGAGCGAGCAGCGCAATCCCAACCAGCCCCAGCGTCGGCGCAGGAAGCCCCGCCGTCCCAAGTGGGTCACCAACAAATTCACCTATACCCTCTGGCGCAACTGGCCGCTGATCCGGTTCGTGCTGGTGTGTCTTCTGCTGCTGAGTCTGGCCCTCAGCCTGGTCACCTGCTCCGCCAGGGCCATCGGCAAGCTCTTCAAGGGCGATGACCAGCCCAGCGAAAGCACCCCCGCCGTCTCCGGTCCCGCGGAGACTACCGTGCCCCCCGAGACGACGGAGCCGGAGCCCGAGCCCGATGAGCTGATGCGCCGGGCCGACGAACTGGCCATGGGCTACGACTACGACGGTGCCATCGACCTGCTCAGCACCAGCAGCTACTATTCCGCCAATTCCAAGTACCAGGACCGGGTGAAGCAGTACGAGGCCGATTCCCAGAAGCTGGTCAAGTGGGACGACATGCAGAACATCACCCACGTCTTCTTCCACACCCTGGTCGTCGACAACGAGCGCTGCTTCGACGGCGACTACCGGGAGGACGGCTACAACCTGTACATGACCACCATCCCCGAATTCCTGAAGATGATGGAGAGCATGTACGAGCGGGGCTATGTTCTGGTCAGCCCCTACGACGTGGCCTATGAATATGTGGACGAGAACGGTCAGACCCGGATGAAGTACGGCGAGATCTGGCTCCCCGAGGGCAAGACTCCCTTCGTCATGAGCCAGGACGACGTCAACTACTACGGCTACATGATCGGCGACATCGATCCCGATTTTGAGCGTCCCGCCGTGCCCCACGCCGACGGCGACGGCTTCGCCCACAAGATCATCATCGGCGAGGACGGCTACCCCACCTGCGAGTATATGGACGCCAACGGTCAGATCCATGTGGGCTCCTACGATCTGGTGCCCATTCTGGAGGACTTCATCCGGGAGCATCCCGATTTCTCCTACCGGGGCGCGAGAGCCATCCTGGGTATGACCGGCTACGAGGGCGTCTTCGGCTACCGGACCAAGCCCGCCTATGAGGATGACCTGGGCACCGAGGCCTATCAGAAGGAATGTGAGGATGCCAAGGCTGTGGCCCAGTGCCTGCGGGACCACGGCTGGATCCTGGCCAGCCACACCTACGGACATCCCTCCTACGGCGTGATCTCCGCCGAGAAGGTGGAGGCCGATTCCGACGAATGGGAGCGCACCGTCCAGCCCATCATCGGCGACTGTGACATCATCC
Organism: Oscillospiraceae bacterium; assembly: GCA_017409645.1. Classification (GTDB taxonomy): domain Bacteria; phylum Bacillota; class Clostridia; order Oscillospirales; family Oscillospiraceae; genus Faecousia. The sequence goes on from JAFQSI010000271.1 coordinate 3,739, forward strand.
TCTACCCCAACGGCTCCGACATCGAGGGCATCAGCAAGTACACCTTCGACAATCCCAAATTCGCCGCCCTCTACGCCGACGGCTACCGCTACTTCTACAACGTGGACAGCCATGTGGCCTGGCAGCAGCTGGGCGAGGACTACTTCCGGGGCGGCCGCCGGAATCTGGACGGCTACCGGATGTGGCACACCCCCAAGAAGGTGGCGGACCTGTTTGACGTGGACGAGGTCTTCGACCCCGACCGCCCGACCCCCGTCCCCAGCCTGTAACACATAAAAAAGTCACCGGTTTTCCGGTGACTTTTTTATGTGTAATGGATAATTGAAAATGGAGAATTGGCATGACGATCGATGCCGATCGTCATTCTCAATTCTGGTTCAGCCGCCGAAGCGGCTCATATACTCCATCAGCGGCATGGCGGCCACCAGGAAATCCCGGACCCGGTCGCCCAGCGCCGGACCGAAGGTGGCTTCGGAAAAATCCTCGTGGACGGTGCAGCCGATCTGGCCCTTCCACCTGTAGAACCGCTCCAGCCGGGGGTCTGCGCAGGGCTTGGGGCGCTTGTATTCCTCGGCGGTGATCTGTACGCCGGTGTCGCGCTCCACTTGCTCCACCACCTTCAGGAAGGTGTCCGGGTCCCGGGCGATCTCCTTCCGGAACTCCTCCAGCCGGACGGGCTTGGGGTGCCAGAAGAAAAAGCCGTAGTGGACGCCGTCGGGGTTGATCTCAAAATACAGGCAGGGATTGTCCGCCCACCACTCCACGTCATGGCGGATGCAGATCCACAGGCTCTCCTTGTAGGGCACCGGCGGATGCAGTCGGGCGTCCCGGTAGATCCGGCTGACCTTGCACAGGACGCCGGGCGTGTCCAGGAAGGGCTCAAAAAGGTGGGCCCCCAGCTCCTTGGTGGGGTGATAGAGATACTTCGTATAGGCTTCTTTATTGGCCTGGAACCACTCCCGGTTGTTGTTGAACCGGATGCCCCAGAGAAAATCCACCGTCTCGGTGGAATAACCGTTGAACATGGTGTGTCCTCCCGATCTGTTTTTCGCCATTTTATCATAGCTTGCCCAAAATCGCAAGGAAAAGCGCACCGCGTTCGCGGTGCGCTTCAGCGTGTTGAAAAAGGCCCTTGCCTCTCCCTCTGGGAGAGGTGGCCGAGCGAAGCGAGGTCGGAGAGGGCTTCCCGATTTTCTTTGAAAATCGAGAGAAATCGAATATTTGCATTGCAAATATTCGATAACCCTCTCAGTCACGCTGACGCGTGACAGCTCTCCCAAAGGGAGAGCCAAGGCGCTTTGCGCGTTTTCGGGGTTCTTTGACAGTCTGAAGCGCACCGCAGACGCGGTGCGCTTATGTGATCAATTGTCCTTCAAAACGGCTTCCAGGGTATCCTTGACGGCGCCGATGGAGTACAGGGAGCCGAAGCACAGCACCACGCCGTCGCTTCCTGCCAGCTGAAGGCACCGGCGGATGCCCTTTTCCATCTCGCCGCAGCCCTCGGCCTTCGCGCCCACGCCCCGCAGATACTTCGCCAGGTCGTCGGCCTCCAGCTTCCGGGGGGAGTTGGGGGTGATGCAGACGAACTGCTCCACCAGCTCCATGACGGGCCGGAACATCTCGGCGTAGTCCTTATCCGCCAGCACGCCCACCAGGGCGATGACCCGACGGTCCGCCAGGTAATCCCGGATGTTCTTCACCAGCGCCTGAATGCACTGGGGGTTGTGGCCGCCATCGATGATGAACAGCGGGTCCCGGCTGACAACATCAAAGCGGCCGGGCCAGGTGACAGTTCGCAGGCCCTCGCGGATATGCTCCTCGGTGATGTTCCAGCCCCGCTCTTTCAGGGCCTCCGTGATGGACAGGACCACGGAAGCATTGAACATCTGATGCTCGCCCAGCAGGGGCAGCTCGATATCCTTCCAATCGCCGCAGTCGAAGACCTGGCCGAACAGGTCACAGCTCTTGTTGTTCACACCAGCAAAGTCCGCTTTCCGCAGCTTGACGTTTCGCTCCGCACAGATCCGCTCAAAGACAGCCTCGACACTGGGCGTGCCACGATAGATGACAGCCTGACCGTTCTTCTTGAAGATACCTGCCTTCGTTTCAGCGATTGCCTCCACAGTGTTGCCCAAAACCTCGGTGTGATCCAGGCCAATGTTGGTGATGACCGCCACCTCGGGACATTCGATGACATTGGTGGCATCAAATTCGCCACCCATGCCCACCTCCAGGACCACGATATCGCAGTTCTTCCGGACAAAGTATTCAAAGGCGATGCAGCACACCAGCTCAAACTCCGTGGGAGGCTCCTCCATGGTGCTGGCCAGGGGCTTGACGTACTCTGTCACTGCCACCAGATCCTCATCGGAGATCTCCTCACCGTCCACCTGCATCCGCTCGTGGAAGCGGTAGATGTAGGGGGAGGTATACAGGCCGGTCCGATAGCCTGCCTTACGCAGGATCGATGCTGTCATGGCGGCGGTGCTGCCCTTGCCGTTGGTGCCGGCGATGTGGACGTACTTCAGCTTCTTCTCCGGATTGCCCATTTTCTTCAGCAGTGCCTGGGTACGACCCAGGCCGGGGATGGAACCCTGCCAAAAATTCGAATGGATATATTCGATTGCTTCATTTGCGGTCATTGCGATTATTCCTTTCTCATTTTCCGGAAACAGGGGGCCAGACATTCATCCGGTCCATGACCCTGCTGCGGAAGATAAAATAAATGATCATCACGTCCAGCGCCATGGTCACAGCAAACTGCACGCCTCGGGTGGACAGAAAATAAATCATGCTTGCGCCAAAGCTCCCCTTGCTGTTATAGACAAAGGACAGCGCCGCGCTCTGGTACAGGATGGATCCACCGATCACAGGGAAGGCAAAGCCTGCAGCCAGCCGGGGAATGCTGACCTTTTTTCCCAACCAGGGGCGGAACAGGCCGCCAAACAAGCCATACAGCACAGGCGGCAGCGAAAACAGGGGATTATAGCCAAAGGGCGAAAACAGGCAGCCGACAAAGTCCGCACAGAATCCGACCAGCGCACCTGCGGCCGGGCCGAAGAGCATACCCGCCACGAAAATGGGCACCGCCTCGATGGAGAAGCGGGTGCTGGCATTGGGCATGGGAATGATCAGCCGGGCCAGGACAATACTCAGCGCCGCGAGCAGGGCACAATAGGCCAATACCCGGGTGCTGAATTTCTGATTACGTTTTTTGCTCATGTAAAAATTCCTCCTTAGTTCTACAGCAAATATCCGGCTGAACCACCGGTTTCCGTGCAAATGCAAACTCCCCGGCGCAAAGGCACCAGGGAGTTGATTGCAATTTTACGGATCCCCGTCAGAGATCAAAGCGATTCAGCCAACCGTTTGCTCAAACGAGTATCGATGCTACATAGAGGAGGTTGTCCACCTGTATGCAACAGCGGGTGCAGATCTTCCATCGCAGGCACGGAGCCTTCGTCCGCCGTACAACTCCCCATTACGGCGACACTTGACGCGGAACATCTTACTCTGTTCGAAGCTATCATACAACATCTGGCAGCAAATGTAAATAGGTATTTTTGAGATATTGGATATGAGATATAAGATATTAGATAAATCTGGAATTATCCTATCTCATATCTAATATCTTCTATCTCATATCTTTTAACTTGTATCTGCTGAACAAATGTGTTATTATGTAAAAAGAGGTGAAATGCAATGGATGAATTTGAGAAGGAAGAATATATCCCCCGGCCCCGGTGGCAGGTCTGGGGTGCCCGGATCGCGCTGGTCTTTGTGATCGCCGCCGTGGCGCTGTACTACTGGACCTTCTTCCAGTTCTGACATGCGGATCCTGGGTATCGATCCCGGCTACGGGACCACAGGCTTCGCCCTGATCGAGGGGGAGCGGGGACAGTTCTCCCTGCTGCGCTGCGGCGCCATCACCACGCCGCCGAATACGGATTTCTCAGCCCGGCTGGAGATGATCTACGAGGATATGCGCCAGCTTCTGGAGGTCTGCAAGCCCGACTGCGTCGCCATTGAGGAGCTGTTCTTCGGCCAGAATGTCACCACCGGCATCGGCGTGGCCCAGAGCCGGGGCGTGATCCTCCTCGCCATCCGGCAGGCGGGGCTGCAGGTCCACCCCTACAAGCCCATGCAGGTCAAGCAGTCCGTCGTGGGCTACGGCAACGCCACCAAGC
>JAFQSI010000272.1 GCA_017409645.1 Oscillospiraceae bacterium
CCGGTGATGTTGGCGGAAGCGCCGATGGGGGTGCAGTTGCCGCCCAGGGTGGCGCCGGAAAGCAGGCCGAAGTACAGGGCCGTGGAGTCGATGCCCATCTCCGCGGCGATGCCGGCGATGACGGGGATCATGGTCGCCACATAGGGGATATTGTCGATGAAGGCGGAGATCGCCACGGAGGCCCAGACGATGATGGTGTACATCAGGAAGGGGCTTCCGGCACCCAGCTTCGCCAGAAGCCGGGCCAGGGCATCGATGACGCCCTCGTGGGAGATGCCGCCGATCATCAGGAACAGGCCCACCAGCAGGCCCAGCGTCTCGAAGTCGATGGCCTTGATGGGTCCCAGCACCGCTTCCGCGGTCCGGTTCCGGGCGAAATTGTAGATCAGGCCGATGACCAGCAGGGCGCAGCAGATCAGTCCGTTCGTCTCTGCGGGCAGGTTCCAGCTCTCGGGCGCGAAGGAGGCCAGGATCAGCAGACCGATGGCACCGAACAGCAGCACGGTGGGCACATAGTCACTGACCTCAACATTCTCGTTGTTCCGGGGGATGGGGCCCTTCTCGGCGCGGAAGGTGAAGTAGACGATCAGCGCCGACAGCACCGCGCCCAGCTCCACCATGAAGAACATGCCGGGCTTGCCGTCGTACCAGATGAAGTCGAAGAAGCTCATGTCCAGGGCGGAGCCCAGCATGATGGCGGTGGTGTCGCCAACCAGCGTGGCCGCACCCTGAAGATTCGAGGAGACGGCGATGGAGATGATGAAGGGGACGGGGTTGGTCTTCAGCTTTTTGCAGATCTCGATGGCGACGGGGGCGACCATCAGGACCGTGGCCACATTGTCCACGAAGGCGGAAATGATGCCGGCAAACAGGCTCAGGGCCACGGCGGCGATCTGAATGTTGGGGACCCGGTCCATGATCATGTCAGCCATCCGCTCGGGCATCCGGCTGTCAATGAACAGCTGCACCAGACCCATGGTGCCGCCGATCATCAGCAGCACATTGAAATCCAGCGCGCCCAGGATCTGCTGCGCAGGCAGCATGCCGGTGACGATGAAGATCGCACCGGAGGCCAGCGCGAACCAGGGCCGGTACTTGCTGAAGGTCAGCATCAGCACATAGGTAACAGCAAAGAGGATAATTGCAGGTAACATCGATTGCTCCTTTTCAGATGATATGGTTTTTCAAACAGATTCATTATAGTATAGATCTCTTTGCAGTATGGCAAATATTTGGCAAAGGAACAACAAATCGTTCTCCGGGTTGACAAGCCCCGAAAAAGGCGCTATACTGTCCCCAATGAAATAGGACAGTTCGAAACCATCCTGTCGGTAAACAAAACTAGGGACTTATGGATGGGTGCTTTGCGCCCATTTTTTGTTTTAGGGGATGGTATACGCAAAAGGAGCATTCCCATGAACCAAAGAACCAAAGCCATCACCCACGCCTCCGTCATCGGCGCCATGTACTTCGCCCTGACCCACCTGCAGAATCTGCTGATCCCGGGCTCCGCCACCTGGGTCATCCAGTTCCGGGCCTCGGAGGCCCTTTGTGTCCTGGCCCTCTTTACCCCCGCGGCGGTGCCGGGGCTGACGGTGGGCTGTCTGCTGTTCAATCTGAGCTTCGCCGGAGCCCTGCCCCTGGACTGGCTGGCCGGCTCCCTGGCCACCCTCCTCGCCGCCGGTTCCATGCGGCTCCTGAGACGGCTGCCGCTGCTTGCCCTGTCCATGCCCGCCTGGTTCAACGCCCTGCTGGTGGGCTGGGAGCTGACGGTATTTCTGGGGGACACGGGCTTCACCCTGGCTGCCTTCTGGATCAACGCGGTTTACGTGGCCATCGGCGAGCTGGCGGTGCTGTATACCCTGGGCTGGCTCCTCTGCCGCAGCCTGAACCGGGGCAAACTGGCCCAGCGGATCTTCGGCGGCGCATAAAAAATCCCCGACGGAGCTTTCCGTCGGGGATCTGTGTTATTTGGAGAAATATGCCTTTGTCAGCTTGACGACCACGGGGCTCAGACCCAGCAGGGCCACCAGGTTGGGAACTGCCATGAAGCCGTTGAGGGTGTCGGCGATGTTCCACACCAGGTCCAGCTTCAGGGTCGCGCCGATGACCACCACGATCACGAACAGGATCTGATAGGCTCTGACGCCCTTGCCGCCGGTCAGGAACTCGAAGCAGCGGGAGCCGTAGAGGGACCAGCTGAGAATGGTGGACAGTGCAAACAGGGTGATGCCCACAGCCACCATCATGGAGCCCATCTGGGCACCGAAAATGCTGGAGAAGGAGGCTGCGATCAGCTCAGCACCGGCGCTCTCACCCCAGACGATCTTGTCGCCTGCGCCGCACAGCAGGGTCAGGGCGGTCAGGGTGCAGATGACGATGGTGTCCATGAAGACCTCGAAGATGCCGTACAGGCCCTGCTTCACGGGATCCTTTTCCGAGGAAGCCGCGTGGGCCATGGGAGCGGAGCCAAGGCCGGCCTCGTTGGAGAAGACGCCGCGGCCGACGCCCTTCTGGATGGTGGTCATGATGGTGATGCCGAAGGCACCGCCCAGGGCGGCCTCTGCGGAGAAGGCACCCTTGAAGATCATGCCAAACACCGTGCCCAAGCTGCCCAGGTTGCCGCCCACCACGATCAGGGAGGCGACGATGTAGATGGCGGCCATCACGGGGACCATCTTCTCAGCCACAGCGCCGATGCGCTTGATGCCGCCGAAGAGGACCATGCCCACGATCATGGCAATGACGCAGCCGGTCATGACGGAGGAGATGGGCACCGTCTGGCCAAACAGCTCGACGGTGTAGGCGGCGGTGCTGCCGCCGAAGGAGTCGATGGCGGTGTTGATGGAGGAGGCGATGGTGTTGACCTGGGTCATGTTGCCGATGCCGAAGGCCGCCAGAGCGCCCAGCACGCAGAACACGCAGGCCAGCCAGTTCCAGCCCTTGCCCAGACCGTTGCGGATGTAGTACATGGGGCCGCCGACCCAGTCGCCCTGGGCGTTGCGCTCGCGATACCGGACCGCCAGGACCACCTCGGCGTACTTGGTGACCATGCCGAACAGGGCGCTGACCCACATCCAGAACACGGCGCCGGGGCCGCCCACGCAGATGGCGCCGGTGACGCCGGCGATGTTGCCGGTGCCGACGGTGGCAGCCAGCGCAGTGGAAACGGCCTGGAAGGGAGTGACCTCACCCTCGCCGGCCTGCGACTTCTGGAAGATCTTGCCGATGGTGTTTTTCATGGCGTAGCCGAACTTCCGGAACTGGAGGAAGCCCACCCGGAAGCTCAGGAACACGCCGGTACCCACCAGCAGCAGGAGCATCCAGGGACCCCAGGCAATGTCGTTCAGGAACTTGACGATTTCTTCGATTTTCATTTTCCGATCATCTCTCTTTCCTTTTCTCAAAAGATGCATCCATGATAGTCGATTTTCCGCCGTTTTTCAAGTGTACTTTTGTATCCAAGGATTCTTCTACATTTCCCACAATTTTCTATGGACATTTGTTCTTCTGGTGGGCACAATAGCAAGAAGAATTTGACATTCTTCACAATTTCCCATACAATGGACAAAAAACGGAGCGGCCCGCCGCTTCCCCATGCTGCACAGGAGGATTTGCCATGATCCCATTCGAACGACTTACTTTGGAGCAAAAATCCGAATATGACGCCCTGCTGGGCCACGCCGCCCACCGGGGCTGCGCCTTTTCCTTCGCAAACCTCTATATCTGGGGCCGCCAGTGTGCCGCCCGGGTGGATGACCTTCTGCTGCTGTTCTCCCATTTCGGCGGCAAGACCATGTACCCCTACCCCGCCGGAGCCCATGTGACGAGGGATACCATCGAGCTGCTTATCGCCGACGCCCGGGAGCGGGGCATCCCCCTGCGGCTGGCTGGCCTGAACACGAAGGATGTGGAGGATCTGGAGCGCTGGTATCCCGGTCAGTTCCGGTTCCACTGCGGCCGGGAGGGCCACGAATATGTCTACGCCATCGACGATCTGGCGGACCTGAAGGGCAAGCGCTACCAGCCCAAGCGCAACCACATCAACCGCTTCCTGAACGAGCATCCCGACGCCGTCATCCGGCCCCTGTCCGATGAGACGCTCCCCGACGCCAAAGCCCTTGCAGACCGCTGGCATCAGCTGCGCAGTCCCGAGGAGGACGCCGGTATGGAGCTGGTGGCCCTGAACCGGGCCTTCGCCCACTGGAAGGAGCTGGGCCTGGAGGGCCTGGTGCTGTATGTGGGCGATGAGCCCGCCGCCATGACCATGGGCTCCCGCCTGTCCGGCGACACCGTGGACGTCCACTTCGAAAAGGCGGACCCGGACTTCCCCGGAGCCTACGCCGTCATCAACCGGGCCTTCGCCCGCCACATCCGGGAAAAATATCCCGATGTCAAATTCCTGAACCGGGAGGACGACATGGGGCTGGAGGGCCTGCGCAAGGCCAAGCTCAGCTATCACCCCCACCACATGGTGGAAAAATGCTGGGCCCACCTGGTGACGGAGGAATTCCATGACTATTGAGTTCCGTCCGCCCCGCCCCGGCGAGGAGGGGCAGCTGCGGGCCCTCTTTACCGAGGCCTTCCATGATTCCTGGTTCACGGAGCTGTTTTTTCAGCGGGGCTATTCCCCCGACCGGTGCTTCCTGGCGGCAGAGACGGAGGTCCTCGCCGGACTGCACTGGTTCGACTGCACCCTTCGGGGCAGAAAGATCGCATATATCTATGGTATCGCCACCTTTGAAAAACAGCGCGGAAAGGGCATCGGCTCGGCACTGATCCAGGCTACTTTGAAGCATCTGGAACAGGACTATGACGCGGCGCTGCTGGTCCCGGCGGAGGAGGGGCTGTTCGGCTATTATGAGCGGTTCGGCTTCCGTCCCATCTCCTCCATTTGCGAGGAAACCATCCCGGCGGGCACCCCTCTGCCCCTGCGGAAGCTCAGCCTTTTCGAATACGCAGCACTTCGCAGATGCCATCTCCCCCCGAACGGTGTCCTCCAGGAGGGGGCCGCCCTGGAGCTGCTGGAGGGCTACGCGGACTTTTACGCCACGGAAAACGCCCTCTGCGCCGTCAGCGGAAGGCTGGTCTGGGAGCTGCTGGGCGACAAACGGGACGC
>JAFQSI010000273.1 GCA_017409645.1 Oscillospiraceae bacterium
CGATGTTTCCGATCCCGGTGTCTACTACTACACTCCCGTCCTGTGGGCTGTGGAGAACGGCGTCACCAAGGGCGTCAGCGCCAACACCTTCGGCGTTGACCAGGTCTGCAGCCGCGCCCAGATCGTGACCTTCCTGTACCGCACCTACAACAAGTAATCCCCAAAGCCCTTTGCCCCCCGGCTTTTGCCGGGGGGCATTTTAGGCGTATAAAAATCCTGTAAGGTATCGTTCAAATGCTGAAAAACATCCGGATTTATCTGCCGGATGTGTCTTTACCCTTATCCGCCATATCTGCTTGCAAACATAACCGGCAACATGGCCGATACCATTCCCCCCATGGGCACCCGGGAAGAGAACTGGATCCTGCCCACCATCCTGGCGGACTTCGCATCCCACAACGTTCAGCAGTATGTGTACACCAGAGTCAGCGCCATTGAGGAAGGCTGCGTCAAGGCGACCCAGGGCGAAACGGAGATCTCCATCCCCTGCGATATGGTGGTCATGGCCGTAGGCTCCCAAAAGAACATTCTGGACGTAGAGGGTGTCACGGTTCCCGTTTACTACGCAGGCGATTGCTCCGGTGAGCGCACCGCCGGTATTATGGAAGCGGTCCGTGGCGGCTACAAGGCTGCAAACGAGGTCTAAGGGCTGTGGGATTCTGATTATCCATATAGCAACCATATAACCTGCAATGCTCCGGGGATCGCAGACAATCCCCGGAGCAATTTCTATTAAGATGTTCACGCGTTCGACGCGTGGTTCGACAAAGCCCATGGCGATCACAAGATGTGACCTTTGCAGCATCAGCGGGAGGGAGCTTGCTTGTACCGTTCGCATTGAGCCTTATTTATGAAACTCAGAGCAGATCGATCAGGTCAGCAGGATCCGCACCTCCGGACTGGATGACCTTCCGGTACCAGTGGAACGAATCCTTCGGGAGCCGCCGGCCGGTGGGGAAATCCACATAGACCAGGCCGAAACGGTCGCCGTAGCCGCTGTGCCATTCCAGATTGTCGGTCAGTGACCAGTGGAAATAGCCCCGGATGTCGGCGCCGCTTTCCACGGCCCGGCCCAGCCCGCTGATGTAGCGCATAAGAAAGTCGATCCGGTCCAAATCGTGTACATTCCCGTCCAGATAGATCCGGTCATTGCAGCTCAGACCGTTTTCCGTGATGTAACCGGGCAGACCGTAGCGCTCCTGCAGGAATCGGACGCCCCAGTTCAGCACCTCCGGTGTTACGGGCCACTTCAGGGCAGTCCGGGGATAGCCGGGATATTTGGGGACATAGACGGGGCCATTTTCTCCGGCGCGGACTGCATGGCCGTTGTAAATGTTATAGCCCAGCATGTCGGGAGGGGCGTGGATGATCTCCATCTGCTGCCGGGTGACTGCTGCGGCCAGCGGCTCCAGACGGGTGCCGGAGCAGTCCGGGAATCGTCCCAGAACGATGGGGTCCAGGAGCCATTGGTGGGTGAAGATCCAGTTGTCGGCATCTGTACAGAAGGTCGCCTGCCGGGCGGCTTCGACGTCTTCCGGTGTTTCTGTTTCCGGATAGCACAGGTTGCCGGTGGATGCGATGCCCACCACGGCCTGGGGATCCGCCTGCTTTATGGCCCGCTGGGCAAGGCCGTGGGCCATCATCTGATGGACATGGACCCGGAATTGCTCAGGAAGGTCCAGCCGCAGGCCCGGCGCGTGGATGCCCTGGGCATAGCCGAGGGAGGTGGTACACTGGGGCTCGTTGAGGGTGAAGTAGTTCAGGACCCGCCCTTTGAAATGCGCTGCCATCATACCGGCGAAGCGGCCGAAGGCATAGGTCGTTTCTTCCGATTCCCAGCCGCCCCGGTCCTGGGCTGCCTGGGGCAG
>JAFQSI010000274.1 GCA_017409645.1 Oscillospiraceae bacterium
GATATCGTGGATTACGGCATCGAGTTCATGGCCGGTTACGACCGGGAGCTGACCGGTGAAGTGATCTTCTCCCAGGATACCGTCGAGGTCGCCCCCAAGGGCCATGCCCGCGTGGAGGCCACCGTCAAGCTGTCCGCCGAGGACAAGGCCTGGATGGAGGAGCATTACGCCAACGGTATCTATGTCGAGGGCTATGTCTATGCCAAGGCCGCCAGCGGCACCCAGCTGAATCTGCCCTTCCTGGGCTTCTATGGCGACTGGACCGCAGCCCCCATCATGGACCAGGGCTTCTGGTACCAGAACGACTTCTGGGGTGCTTACAATCCCGAGCCCACCGTCAACCAGTATTACCACACCATCTGGACCGACCTGGCCGGTACCGACTTCGTGCTGGGCTTCAACCCCTACACCGGTCTGCTGGCTGACCAGAACGGCAATGTCTACTACGATCCTGCCAACAACGTTCTGTCCCCCAACGGTGACGGCGTGCTGGATCTGATCCCTGAGATCTACGTCTCCCTGATGCGCAGCGCCAAGACCCTGGAGTTCCGCTTCGAGGACGCCGAGACCGGCGAGGTCTACTTCAGCTCCAGCGACGTCTACGCCCGCAAGACCACCTTCATGCCCGCCTACGGCCAGATCGTGCCCTACCTGTACACCTGGTACCACGAGCCATGGGATATGAAGGACGCAAACGGCAAGTACCTGCCCAACGACACCAAGCTGAATCTGGTCATCGCCGCCACCGGCGACTATGACGCCCACACCGAGGATCTGACCGGCGACAGCCTGGTCTTCCCCATCACCATCGACACCCAGGCTCCCGAGCTGCTGGCCATCAACTCCGTCAGCGATGCCGAGGGCAACTTCCTGGAGCTGACCATCTCCGAGAATGTGAACCTGGCCGATGTGTTCGTCATGAACCCCAACAACACCCGCATCCTGGCCGAGAATCCCTTCGCCGAGCGCAACGAGGACGGCACCTTCACCATGACCCTGGACGTCACCGGCTTCGGCTCCGAGTTCCTGGTCATCCTGGCTGACTACGGCGCCAACGAGTCCGCCTACGAGGTCCGCTTCGAGGGCGACGACAATCTGCCCGAGCTGGCCGACGGCACCCTGTACGCCTACCGCGTGATGGATGCCAGCTACACCGACGATACCCTCTACGGCTGGGTCACCATCGATCCCGAGACTGCTGAGGTCACCACCCTGACCAGCGACTATCTGGAGTACTACGCCCTGACCGCTGCCGAGTATGCAGGCGGCTACGTCTTCGCTGTGGACGCCGGCTACAATCTGGTGGCCATGGTTCCCGGTCTGTGGAACCGGATCGAGATCTGCAACCTGGGCTTCAGCGTTGCCGATATGACCTTCGACGAGACCACCAACACCATGTACATGATCGGCAAGATCGACTACATGACTCAGCTGATCAAGCTGGATCTTCTGACCGGCGAGTATGAGATCGTCTGCCCCCTGGGCAGCAGCACCGTCTACGCCATCGAGGCTGCAAACGGCGAGCTGTACGCCATCAAGTCCTACTCCAACAAGCTGTGGAAGCTGAACCAGGAGACGCAGGCTCTGGAGGAGGTCATGACCATCGCTGACGGTCTGGCTCCCTACTACAGCCAGTCCATGACCCATGACGCTGCCAATAACAGCCTGTACTGGGCCTACTGCACCTACAGCGCGGCCGGTCATGCCCTGTACACCATTGATCTGGACACCCTGACCGCCACTAAGGCTGACTTTGCCAATGTCTCCGAGTATGTCGGCCTGCTGATGATCGACGACAGCGCCAAGCTGCCCGTCTGTGACGGCGAGGACTGCCCCTCCGCAAAGTACACCGACGTTCAGATCCCCAGCTGGTACCATGAGGGCGTCGACTTCGTGACCCGCGAGGGCATCATGAACGGCACCTCCGGCACCACCTTCACTCCCGGTCAGACTGTCAACCGTGCCATGGTCATCACCACCCTGTACCGCATGGCGGGCGAGCCCGAGGTCAGGGGCACCCACGGCTTCACCGATGTTCAGGCCGACTCCTTCTATGAGGATGCCGTGATCTGGGGCGTCGAGAATGCCATCGCCAACGGCAAGTCTGCTGTTTCCTTCGCACCTGCCGACGCTGTGACCCGTCAGGAGCTGGCTACCTTCCTGTACCGCTTCGCCGCCTATATGGGCGCCGATGTCACCGCACGCTATGACTCCCTGGCCTCCTTCGTGGATGCCGATACCACCGCTGCCTACGCTGTGGTGCCCATGAAGTGGGCTGTCGGCGTCGGTCTGATCAACGGCGTGGATGCGACCCATCTGGCACCCCTGGCCCAGAGCAACCGGGCTCAGCTGGCTGTGATCCTGATGCGCCTGTACACCGAGGTCCTGGGCACCTATCAGCTGCCCAAGGGTGAGCTGGCCGGTCTGAAGATCGCCCCCGCGGACGTTCTGCTTCCCGTCGGCGGCACCCAGGCCCTGACCGCCACCCCCGATCCCTGGAACGCCGACCTGGGCGAGATCTTCTTCTCCTCCACCGATGAGCGCATTGCCACCGTCACTGCCGGCGGCGTGGTCACCGGTGTTTCCGGCGGCAATTGCGAGATCGTCGCAGTCTGCGGCGAGCTGACCGCCTCCATCCCGGTCCGTATCGTGGATGTGCAGGGCACCGTCAGCGCCTACAACTACTTCTCCAGCGCCCTGGAGTACGGTCCCTGGATCACCCTGGACCTGGGCGACCTGTCCACCGTCACCTACGGTGAGATGTCTCCCGTGGACTTCATCGCTGCCGATTACAACGGCCATGACGATGTCATCTACGGCTATGACGCCAACTACACCTTCTATGCCTGGGATCAGAAGTCCGGCGACGTTCAGGTCATCGGCTCCGCAGGCAACACCGTCCAGGTCACCGATCTGGCCTATGACTACTCCTCCGGCATCCTGTATGCCGTCGGCGTGGACACCAGCACCTATGTGGGCGGCCTGTATCAGGTCGACGTCCGCACCGGCAAGCTGGTGAATGCTGCCCAGAGCATGCAGTACCTGGCCTACTTCGGTCTGGCCATCGACCTGGAGGGCAATATGTATGTTCTGGACTCCGAGTCCAAGCTCTACAGCGTCACCGTGGAGGAGGGCATGGACTACATGACCGGCGCGATGGTCACCTATGCCGTTGAGGAGCTGATCCTGGAGACTGGCTTCGGCGGTCTGAACTACACCCAGTCCATGTGCTATGACCACAACAACGACCAGATCATCTGGGCCGCCTGCGGCGCCTACTCCACCATCTACTGGATGGATCCTGCCACCGGCGATTACCTGGATCTGGGCGCTCCCGCCGGCGATACCTTCTTCGAGTTCATGGGTATGCATTCCGTGCCCGCTGAGATCCCCGAGCTGCCCGTCGTTGCGCTGGAGAACGCGGATCTGCCCGAGAGCCTGGTCGTCATGACCGGCGGCAGCAAGGCTGCTCCCCTGAGCATCTACCCCCTGAACGCCACCATCGAGTCCATCACCTGGTCCTCCGCTGACGAGTCCATCGCCACCGTGGACCAGAACGGCACCATCACCGGTGTGGCTCTGGGTCAGACCACCGTCACCGTTCAGATCGTGGTGGGCGAGGACACCATCACCGACACCATGACCGTCACCGTCATGGGCTCCGGCGACAACATCTACGCCTTCATCCTCTCCGACTTCGCCACCATGGGCGGCAACGCCTGGGCCGAGGTCATCGACACCGCCCCCGAGACGCCCAACTACCTGATGGGCACCGACTGGACCATCGAGGCTGCGGAGTATGTCGACGGCTACATCTATGCCTACGGCTACGACGCCTACAGCTGGGAGGACACCAGCCGCTACCTGTTCACCATCGATCCCGAGACCTTCGAGATCGTGGAGACGGTCAACTCCGGCATGGAGCTGTTTGTCTATGACATGTCCTACGACTACTCCACCGGCACCATGTACGCCCTGGCCAGCTACAACAACGACGGCGGCGCCGACCTGTACATGGTCGATCTGAAGACCGGCAAGCTGATCCTGGCCGCCACCATGGACAAGTTCTTCATGGCCATCGCCTTCGATGAGGACGGCACCCTGTACGCCGTGGACGAGTCCGAGATGTTCGAGGATCCCTTCACCTGGGAGGTCACCGTTGCCGACGCGGGCCTGTACACCATCGATCCTGCCACCGGCGACTACGAGCTGATCGGCAGCACCGGCCTGAAGAACAACATGTACACCTCCATGACCTTCGACTACGACACCGGCAACCTGTACTGGAACACCTGCTACCGTCAGGACTTCTGGAGCCCTGTCGAGGCCAAGTTCTGCGTCATCGACGCGGAGACGGGCGCTGCCACCGACCTGGGCTTCCTGGGCGCTGCCGGTTCCCAGATCTCTGCCCTGATCACCATCGCCGACGAGTACCCCGAGGCTCCCGAGCCCACCCTGAGCGGCATCGTCATCGACCAGAAGCTCCATGTGCTGGCTGTGGGCGAGACTGCCGAGGTCAACCCCATGCTGATCCACCCTGCCTGCACCGCAGAGATGACCTACACCTCCTCCGATGAGTCTGTGGCCACCGTCGACGAGAGCGGCACCATCACCGCCGTGGCACCCGGCACCGCTGAGATCACCGCCACCGCTTCCGCGAACGGCGTCACCGTCTCCGGCACCACCCGGGTGGCTGTCTTTGCTCCCGATGCCAGCCTGATGGCCTTCGAGAACAAGACCAACACCTGGTCCACTATCGGTCGCATGGATCATTCCGTGGTCGAGTCCGTCTCTGACGAGCAGGCTCCCGTGCTGGCTGCCGCCTATGTGGGCGACACCATCTACGGCTACGACGCCCAGCACAACCTCTTCAAGGTCGAGGGCGAGGACTTCACCCGTACCGTCATCGGCACCACCGGCCTGGAGCTGGGTCCCATCGGCGAGATCGGCGTGGACTACCTGGACATCCGCGGCATGGCCTACGATGCCGCCAATGACCGCCTGCTGGTCCTGGGCGCCAAGTGCTGCCCCGAGGATGGCTGGATCGACGAGTATCTCGGCGGCACCACCATCTACGAGGTGGACCTGACCACCGGCAATCTGACCGCTCTGGTCACCGTTGACGAGAACGTCTACAATGTCCGCGGCCTGGCCGTGGACGGCGAGGGCAATGTCTACGTCTACTCTGCCTTCGACGACTACTTCTCCGTCGTCGACATGACCGACGGCACCTGCACCCACAAGTGCAGCCTGCAGACCCTGGGCATCTACGCCTCCTCCGAGCATAACATGCCCATGGCCTACGACGCCGCCACCGGCCTCGTTTACTGCCTGTTCACCAGCAACGGCTCCTTCCACCAGATGCTGAGCTTCAATCCTGCCACTGCGCAGGTCGAGCAGCTCGGCGAGGTCGGCGAGCCCGTCTACAACCCCGACACCTGGCTGAACGAAGGCCCCACCTTCTCCGCACTGCTGATCAAGTGATCAAGCTATGACCCCTTTGGCCCCCGGCAGAAGCCGGGGGCCTTTTTTGTTGACACATCCAGCGCAATGGGGTAAAATAGCGAAAAAACAAGGAGGAATGGATATGGTTCGAGAGCTGATGCACGATCCGCTGTTTCTGGCGAGAAAATCCCGGGCGGCCACGGCGGAGGATCTTTCCATCGGGCAGGATCTGATGGAGACACTGGTTGCCCATAAGGATACCTGCGTGGGCATGGCGGGAAACATGATCGGCCAGACGGTCCGCATCATCGCGTTTTTCGACGGGGAGACGCCCACGGTCATGTATAACCCCGAGATCCTGAAGGCCGAGGGACCCTACGAGACGGAGGAGGGCTGCCTGAGCCTGCTGGGCGGACCGAGAAAGACGAAGCGATTTGAAAAAATCAAGGTCCGCTGGGAGAACGAGAAATTCCAGAAGCGGATCAAGACCTTCACCGGCTGGACTGCCCAGATCATCCAGCATGAGGTGGATCACTGCAATGGTGTATTGATCTGATCTGATCAGAGAGCCTTGTATGTGCCATCCAGGGGATGGCACATCAGCGTGTCGAAAAAGGTTCTCGTAGGGGCGATCCTTGATCGCCCGCAGATTTTGTAAAACAAAATCTGTCGCCGTAAGGCGAAAACAGGCTTATTTTCCTTCGGAAAATCCGAAAAACGCTGTTTTTCGGTGGGCGACCGAGGGTCGCCCCTACGGTGCGCTCAGAAATATAGGTTCTTCGACAGTCTGATGTGCCATCCGGGGGATGGCACATTTTTACGGGTATATTTCAGAACTTACTGCATATACTGTTTACGACTATATGCAGAAACAATTGTATCAAACTTGACTTTCTGCATAAACTCTGTTAAACTATGTGCAGAAAGGCGTGATGATATGAGGAGATTTGATTATTCGTTCCTGCGCAATGGGGTGCTTCCGGCCCGGTTTGTGAATCTGGCGTCGAACATCACCGGTTTGAAATTCATGGCGGGCGTCCGGAAGGAACACTACGAGAAGGTATTCACGGAGCTGGAGCAGGTGGCCAAGATCCAGTCGGTCAAAAGCTCCAACGCCATCGAGGGCATCGTCACCAGCGACGAGCGGATCGCCGCCATCGTCAACGGCGACTCCGCGCCCCTGAACCACAACGAAGCGGAGATCGCCGGGTATCGCGACTGTCTGGCGGTGATCCATGAACACCACGGCACCATCGATTTCCGGACCCGGGACATCCTGCGGCTCCACGCCATGCTGATGAACCTGTCCGGCGACCCCCTGGGGGGCAAATTCAAGACCGAGGACAACGTGATTTTGGAGGTGGGCAGCGACGGACGGCGAAAGGTCCGGTTCCGGCCCACCCCTGCGGAGGAAACGCGGGATGCCATGGAGCAGCTGGAGCTGGCCTATCTGGAGGCTCGGGCCGATGCGGATATCAACCAGCTGCTGCTGATCCCCTGCGTAATCCTGGATTTTCTGTGCATCCATCCCTTCCGGGACGGCAACGGCAGAATGTCCAGGCTTCTGAGCCTGCTGCTGCTGTACAAGAACGGCTACGATGCGGGCAAGTATGTCTCCTTCGAGGAGCAGATCAACCGCTACAAGCATTTTTATTACGACGCCCTGAAAAAATCCTCCGACGGCTGGGAGGACAACGAAAACGACTATTTCCCCTTCATGGAGAATTTCCTGTCCACCCTGTACATGTGCTACAAGGAGCTGGACTCCCGCTTCGCCGTGACCCACACCCGCCGGGTCAGCAAGCGGGAGCGGATCGAGACGACCCTGCGCAACAGCCTGATCCCTGTCAGCAAGGCGGATATCTGCAAGGTCCTGCCGGACGTCAGCCCCACCACCGTGGAAGCGGTGCTGGGCGAGATGATGCGAAAGGGCGAGATCCGCAAGCTGGGTCAGGGCAGAGCCACAAAATATATCGGAATGTAAAGGAGAGATCATATGGAACTTTGGGATGCCTATACCCGAAACGGCGTGAAGACCGGCGGCGTTTTGATCCGGGGCCAGCGGATGTGGCCCGGTATTTATCATCTGGTCTGTGAGGTGCTGGTACGGCATGTGGACGGCAGCTATCTGTGCATGATCCGCTCGAGAGAGAAGCCCAATTACCCCCTGTATCCCGAATGTACTGCCGGCGGCTCCGCCCTGCTGGGGGAGAGCCCCCTCAACTGCATCCGCCGGGAGCTGCGGGAGGAGACGGGTATCGAGTGCGATGAATTCCTGGAGGTGAACAGGACCATCCGGGAGTGTTACGCCACCATTTTCCACAGCTACATCTGCACCGTGGATTGGCCCAAGGATGCCATCACAATGCAGGAGGGCGAGACGGAGGGATATCAGTGGCTCAGCGAGGAGGAATTCATCGGGCTTCTGAACTCCGGAAGGATGATCCCCGGCCAGCCGGAGCGGATGCGGGAATACTACGAAAAAATGGGGTATCTGCGGTGATCGTACCCGTTGACGAAAGGAACATTGCCGCCGCCGGCGCGGTCCACGCGGCCAGCTGGCGGGAAAGCCACAGCTTCTGCACCCCGGAATTTGTGGCGGCCCATACGGCCGAAACCCAGGCGGAATACCTGCGCCGGGAGATGGACGCGGGAAAGGCGCTGTTTCTGCTGCTGGACCCGGAGCCGGTGGGCGTGGTGTCTGTTCAGGAGGATCTGATCGAAAATCTGTACGTTCTGCCGGAAAAGCAGGGCAGGGGATACGGTTCGGCGCTGCTGGAGCATGCGGCTGCCCGGTGTCCGGGCACGCCCAGACTCTGGTTGCTGAATATCAATGAGAAAGCACGGCGATTTTATGAAGCACGGGGCTTTCGGGAGACGGGGGAGCGCCGGGAACTGAAAAATGGTCTTGCGGAGCTGGAAATGACCCGCTCCCGCCTGACTGAGATCCGCCGGGCCGAGGCCGAATCCCACACCGCCGCCTATGAGAGTCTGGAGCTGTACGCCCCCGGCTCCTGGCTGTCGAAGCCGGTGAAGGCGCTGGGGGCGCTGCTGCCGCTGTATGCCGGAAGGCCGGGCCTGCGGGTGCTGGATCTGGGCAGCGGCGTGGGCCGCAACGCCATCGCCTGTGCCAGGGAATTGCCGGGATGCAGTGTGGAATGTGTGGATATTCTGCCCGTTGCCATTGAAAAGCTGCTGAAAAATGCGGAAAAAATGGGCGTGGGTGAGTCTGTCCGGGGCATCACTGCCCCCGTGGACGGGTTTGAGATCGAGCGAAATAGGTATGACCTGATCCTGGCGGCGTCGGTGCTGGAGCATCTGGACGCCCGGGCGTCCGTGGTCCGGAAGCTGCGGGAGATCTCAGCGGGCATCCGGCCCGGCGGGGCGGTGCTGATCGTCATGAACACCGGCGTCCGGGAATGGGATCGCGAAACCGGGGAGCCGCTGCCGCCCCAGTTTGAAGTGAACCTGCCCCCGGAGGAGGTCCGCACTCTGCTGGGCGACGCATTCTGCGGCTGGGAGATCCTGTGGGACAGGTGCATCCACTATGAATACCAGGTGCCCCGGCGGGACCGGACCGCGGTCATCTCCGCGGAGGTGGTGACTTTCACCGCAAGGAGGCCCCAATGACGACCATGACAAAAGCAAGGCTGCGGGACATCCCGCAGCTGTTTGCCCTGTACCGCACCGCCTTTCCCCGGAGCGAGCGGAAGCCCTTCGGCATCATCCT
Organism: Oscillospiraceae bacterium; assembly: GCA_017409645.1. Lineage (GTDB taxonomy): Bacteria > Bacillota > Clostridia > Oscillospirales > Oscillospiraceae > Faecousia. Next base: position 9,176 of record JAFQSI010000274.1, read on the forward strand.
GCGGATGGCCAGGGAGGGCCGGGCGGACCTGTGGACCATCCGGCACCGGGGCCGCTTCGCGGGACTGGCTGCCACGGTCAACGGACCGGACATCGTCCTGCTGGACTATTTCGCCGTGAAAAGGTCCCTTCGGGGCCGGGGCGTCGGCTCGGCGGCCCTGATGCAGCTGGAGAAGCAATATGCGGGCCGGGGCTTTTTCGTGGAGATCGAAAGCACCCTGGAGGAAGCGGACAACCGGGACCAGCGGCAAAAACGCAAGGAATTTTATGTCAACTGCGGAATGGTGCCCATGAACACCGAGGCCGACGTATTCGGCGTCCGCATGGAGCTGCTGGGGATCCGCTGCCGGTTGGATTTTGAGGACTACAGGGGATTTTATCGGGAACACTACAGCCCCTGGGCTGCAGAGCATATCAAGGAGGTTTTATGAGCTGGGATCTGAAGGAAGCCATTGAATACTACCGCCGTCAGGGCGCGCCGGGGGATCAGA